>NZ_JARAVL010000011.1:17796-233233 GCF_033792725.1 Streptomyces sp. PA03-5A
GAACGGTGCAGGCGCATCAGTCGGTCTCCGCCCGTACGGCATCGCTGCGGACCGCGTCGAACGCGTCCCGCAGGACACCCCGCTCCGCGGCGTCGGGCCCGGTACCCGGCCGCACGCGGCGCCGGGCAGACGCCGGCCGCCCACCGCCCACGGCGGAGCCGAGCACGACGGCGGCGTGATCGCCGCACGGCCGATCGCCCCACCGAGCGCCGACCGCCCGGCCGGCGGCGAACGCCCCGAGGGCCGTCAAGGTCAGACGGTGCAGGCGCATCAGTCGGTCTCCGCCCGTACGGCATCGCTGCGGACCGCGTCGAACGCGTCCCGCAGGACACCCCGCTCCGCGGCGTCGGGCCCGGTGCCGCGCACGTGGGTCACGAAGTCCTCGGCGATCTGCCGGTCGGTACGGCCGCGCAGGCGCTGCGCGTACGAGGCGTGGGGGTCGGCGTCCGTGCGCTCGGGCTCGAAGGCCAGCGCGAGGGCGTGGGGGAAGCGTTTGCGCAGGCGGGCCATGGGCTCGTGCGGGCGGTGCGGGTCGGTGAGGGTGGCCTCGACCCAGGAGTCCTCGTGCCGTTCGTGCGCCGGGTCCTCCAGCAGCTCCTCCAGGTGGCCGCGAATCCGGGCGAGCGGCCGGGGCACGGGGCAGTCGACCCGCTCGGCGGACACGGAGCCGTCGGCGCCGAGGTCGACCAGCCACATGCTCTTGCGGTGGTCGGCCTCGGAGAAGGAGTACGCCAGCGGGGAGCCGGAGTAGCGGACACGGTCGGTGATCGTCTGGCAGCCGTGGAGATGGCCGAGGGCCACGTAGTCGGCGCCGTCGAAGACGCCCGCGGGCACGGCCGCCACACCGCCGACGGTGATGTCCCGCTCGCTGTCGCTGGGCGCGCCGCCCGCGACGAAGGCGTGCGCCAGCACGACCGAGCGGGTGCCCGCGGGGCGTGCGGCCAGGTCCGCGCGGACCCGCGCCATGGCGGCGCTCAGCACCTCGGTGTGCCCGGCCCGGTCGAGGGTGAACTCCTCGCGCACCAGGGCCGGTTCGAGGTAGGGCAGCCCATACAGGGCGACCGGCCCGTGCGCGTCGGCGAGCACGACCGGCGTCGCGCACCCGGCCGGGTCGGTCCGCAGGTGGATCCCGGCGCGGTCGATGAGCCCGGAGGCCACACCGAGCCGGCGGGCCGAGTCGTGGTTGCCGGAGATCATCACCGTGGGCACGCCGAGGGCGGCGAGCCGGTGCAGGGCGTCGTCGAAGAGCTCGACGGCGGGCAGCGAGGGCAGCGCCCGGTCGTAGACGTCGCCGGCGACGAGGACGGCGTCGACGCCCTCCGCCCGCACCGTCGCCACCAGGTGGTCGATGAACGCCGCCTGGGCGTCGAGCAGTCCGACCCGGTGGAAGGACCGCCCCAGATGCCAGTCGGAGGTGTGCAGCAACCTCACCGTGGCTCTCCCGCCCGCATGTTCCGTTCCTCCGGCTCACGTTCCGCATGCTCCGCACGGGCCCCGGTGTCCCCACCGGTCCCGTAGGCTCCGAGAGCAGGCTATCCGGCACCACTGTCAGCGCGCCGCGGGAGTCCGAATTCGGGCAAGGTCGGTCAAGCCGTGTTCCCGCCCGCCCGTACGATAACCGCCATGACGGCGAGCGACTCCGGCAGACGACTGATCGACGGCCGCTTCGAGCTGCTGGAACGACTGGGCGGCGGCGGCATGGGCCTGGTCTGGCGGGCCCGCGACACCGCCCTGCACCGCGAGGTCGCCCTGAAGGAAGTACGGCCGCCCGACCCGGACTTGGCCGAGACCGACCCCGAGGCGGCGGCGAAACTGCGGGAGCGCGTGCTGCGCGAGGCCCGCGCGCTGGCCCGGGTGCACCACCCCAATGTCGCCACGATCCACCACATCGTGGACAGGACGGACCTCCCGCACCCGTGGCTGGTGATGGAGCTGGTGACCGGCGGCTCCCTGCAGGACCGGCTGGCCCGCGGCCCGCTGACCCCGCCGGAGGCGGCCGCGGTCGGCCGCGGGGTACTCGCGGGGCTGCGCGCCGCGCACGCGGTCGGGGTCCACCACCGCGACGTGAAGCCCGCGAACGTGCTGCTGCGGCCCGGCATGACACCGGTGCTCACCGACTTCGGCATCGCCACGCTCCGCGACTCGACACGGCTGACGACCACCGGCGGCCTCATCGGCTCGCCCGAGTACATCGCCCCCGAGCGCATCCGCGGCGAGGAGGGCAACCCCGCCTCCGACCTGTGGTCGCTCGGCATGCTGCTGTACGTCGCGGTGGAGGGCGTCCACCCGCTGCGCCGCGAGACCAGCATCGCCACGCTCGTCGCCGTCCTCGACGAGCCCCTCCCGCCCCCGGTGCGGTCGGGGCCGCTCGCCCCCGTGCTCACCGCCCTGCTCGTGCGGGACGCCGCCGCCCGGCCCGATGCCGACCGGCTCGACCGGATGCTCTCCGACGTCGAGCGCGGCACGCCGCCCGCTCCCGCGCCCATGGACGCGGCGCCCCCCGGTTTCGGTCCCGCCCCGGCCTCGTACCCGCCGTTGGCTCCCCACCCGTACCACCCCCCGCAGCCGCCGACCCGCCCCACCGCGCTCCCCGCGGCCCGGCCCGGCGGCCGTGCCGGCCGGGTCGTGGCCGCCGCCACCGCCGTCGTGGCCGTGGGCGTCGCGGGCGTCCTGCTGTACACCCTCGTCCCGGGGCTCCACGGTGGGGACGCCGACGCGAAGGAGAAGGCCGGCGGCACGGGGACCCCGAAGGGCACGCCCTCCTCCGGCCCCGGCGCCCCCAGCACGGCGGCGCCCGAGAAGCTGCTCTCGGTGGCCGGGGGCCGCTCGATGGCGGACGTCGTGAAGTCGGTCTCGGGCGGCACCAAGGTGGTCGAACTGACCGTCTACGAGGACTACGCGATCTTCAAGGCACCCAAGAAGTCGGACACCGGCGTGTACGACGGCTACATGTACCGCGACGGCGAGGTGTCGGAGTGGGGCAGCAAGGGCACCATCGATCCCGACGACACCGTCGTCGACCTCAGGACCGTCAGCTGGGACGCGCTTCCGGCCCTGATGGGCCGCGCCGACAAGGACTGCAAGGTCGAGCACCCGACCCTCAGCTACGCGATCGTCAAGCCCGACATCATCAGCGACAAGCCGTCCCTGTACTACTACCGGGTCGACGACTACCGCACCTGCTTCATCGAGGCCACCGTCAAGGGCAAGGTCACCTACGTCAACGCCGAGTGACCTGCCGGCGGGCCCGCTACACGTCCACGAAGGCGCTGCCCGACACCTCGACGCCCGCGGTCCCGGCGGAGGCGTCCGCGAGCCAGCTCCGGAAGGCCGCCAGTTCCTCCTCCGGCACGCCCAGCTCGATGCGCACCTCCGCCGCGCCGTAGGCGACGCCTCGTACGGTGCGGCCGGCGGCGCGCAGGTCGTTCTCGATGCGCCCGGCCCGCTGGTGATCCGCGACGACGGTGACCAGTGCGAGCTTCTGCCGCTCGACCGTGCCGAGCTCGTCGAGCGCCGCCGACACGGCGCCCCCGTAAGCGCGGACCAGACCGCCCGCGCCGAGCTGGATGCCGCCGTAGTAGCGGGTGACGACGGCGACGACGTCGCGGACCTCGCGGCGCAGCAGCACCTGCAGCATCGGGGTCCCGGCGGTGCCGCCCGGCTCGCCGTCGTCGCTCGCCTTGTGGATCCGGCCCTCGGCGCCGATCACGTACGCGTAGCAGTTGTGGGTCGCCCCGGCGTGCTCCTTGCGGACACGGGCGATGAACTGCTGCGCCGCCTCCTCACTGGGGGCCGGCGCCAGTGCGCACAGGAACCGCGAGCGCTTGATCTCGCTCTCGTGGACGTGCTCGCGCCCGATCGTCAGATACCGCTCCACCACCCCGCCACCCTACGGGAACAGTCAGGTGCGTCCTCTGGTTGACTGCTGCGGACCGGAATAGAGGGAGGACGACGTGTACGGAGACGACGCGACGGTTCGGAAGATCCTGACCGGCCTCGGGGACACCTGGGCCGTGGTGGGGCTGTCCAACAACGCCTCGCGGGCGGCGTACGGCGTCGCCGCGGTGCTGCAGCGGTACGGCAAGCGCGTGGTGCCGGTGCACCCCAAGGCCGAGACCGTGCACGGTGAGCAGGGTTACGCCTCGCTGGCCGACATCCCGTTCCCGGTCGACGTGGTGGACGTCTTCGTCAACTCCGACCTGGCCGGGGCCGTCGCGGACGAGGCCGTCGCGATCGGCGCGAAGGCGGTCTGGTACCAGCTCGGCGTGATCGACGAGGACGCGTACGAGCGCACCCGCGCCGCGGGTCCGCTCATGGTCATGGACCGCTGCCCCGCGATCGAGATCCCCCGGCTCGGCTAGCCACACGGCGCCACGCCGACCCCCACAGGAAGCAAGAAGCGCCGGCCCCCACCCACTGTCGCGTTTCCCGACGAACACGAACGGTGATCATGGAAGAGTCCCGCCTCGAACGTCTCGGCTGTCTGGCCGTGTGCGCGGGCGCCGGTGGCCTGGCTCTCGGCCTCGAGCAGGCCGGGTTCGACCCCGTTCTCCTCCTGGACAACCGTGCCGTGGCCTGCGAGACGCTGCGTCTGAACCGCCCAGGGTGGAAGGTGCTCGACGCCGACCTACTGGACTTCGATCCGGTCGAGCACCAGCAGACGTACGACGTCGATCTCCTGGCGGCCGGCCTACCCCGGGTGAAGGCGAGCGCGGCGGTAGGCCGCGAGGACAGTGCCGAGGAGATCCGCCTTCTCGAAGCGACGATCATGCTCATGTACGGTGTTCAGCCGCGCGCCCTGCTGATCGAAAACGTCCCGGATCTGATTTCCAAACCCGAGTACGAACCGATCCGCACTTACGTCGCCGACGAGCTCGAACACCTCGGGTACCGGCACCGTTGGTTCGTCCTCAACGCGAGGGACCACGGTGTGCCACAGGACCGGAGGCAGGGGATCCTGGTGGCCTTCAAGGGGGACGGCATCGACGACTTCGTCATTCCGGTGCCCGACACGAAACCGTCGATCACCGTGGGCGAGGCCCTGGCTGCCTCCATGGCCGCGCGAGGCTGGCAGCACGCTGCCGCTTGGGCCGCGCAGGCGGACAGGGTGGCCCCGACTCTGGTCGGCGGTTCCTGGAATCGCGGTGGCGCCGACCTCGGACCGACCGGATCGAAACGTTCCTGGGCTCGCATGGGCGTGAACGGCGGTACCGTCGCCGACGAAGTGCCGGGACCCGAATTTCCTTGGGACCCTTCGGGCGGCATCAAGGGGATGCCGGCGCTCACCGTCGAACAGGCGGCGCTGCTGCAGGGCTTCCCTCGCGAATGGTCCTTCGCCGGCCGCAAGACGGCCCGCTACCGACAGGTGGGACATGCCTCGCCACCACCGGTGGGACGCGTCCTCGGGCGGGCCGTCAGAGCCGCGTTGGGGCACTGATCGGCAATGCCGTCCCGCCGCTGCTTGCCCCCATATCCTCACCACCACACTCGATCTCCCGTGGCGCGCCGACGGGACGGTCGCGCTGGATCACGACGGCTCCTGAGCCGAGACCGGCACATGGTGGCACCCCCGTGGCGGGAGGGCGACCGACGCCTCCCGCCTCGTTCTCATCGCGTGGCACTCACGGGGTGAGCAGATGGGAGAAGAAACCGATGGACGGGTCCTCCGGCGTACCCACGAGAAGAGCCCTGTCGAGAAGGCCGTTGTTGTGCTCACAGCTGGTCTCCGGGAGCATCACGCAGGCATGGCAGGCAGCCAGGTTGGTTCCGCCCGCACCGGAAGCACCGCTCTCGAGGCACAGGGGGTCGTTGGAACACCACTCGGCCCGGTGGACCGCCGACCGCAGGGCCTTGGCGAGGCGGTCGGGTTCGCCTTGGGCCACCAGGCCGCCGAGGCTGCCGGCCGAGTCGCTGGTGGCCGTGTAGATCAACACACCCGCCATCTCGTCGCCCGAGTAGATGCGTTCTCGCAGCGAGGCGGAGGGATAGCCCGAGTCCAGGCTCCACTCGTTGATCATCACGTGCCCGAGGACGTGCAGCAGGGCCATGCGCGCGGTGGCGGGCGAGAGCGGGACACGGGTGGGGTCGGACGCCCGCTCCACGAGGACCCGCTGGTGGCGGAGACGCATCCGATCCACACGGGCCGCGACGGCGGGCATCTCGGCCCATGCGTCGAGCCTGTCCTCGTCGAGCCGGAGGAAGACCCCCTCACCCTTGACCTCCATGGCGGGCAGCCAGCGGGTGGGGTCAAGGGAGAGATCCGCCTCGTGCCCCTCCGAAGAGGTCTCGGGATCGATGACCCTGGTGAAGGCCTTCAGGGCGCGAACCTCACGGAGCTTCTTCACCAGCATCGGCCTGACCACGCCCATGCCGACCAGCGCCCTCTCGTCGCCGACGGGCCGCTCGCAGACGAACTGCTCGGAGTGGGAGTCGGCGCCCTCCGGGTTGCCCGCGCACAGACGCTCGTACTCGAGGTCGCGCAGGGCGCGGTAGCGCCTCTCCTGATCCACGTCGGAACCGTCCTCGCCGGTGGGGTCCTCGGCCTCCATGGCGGCGAGCAACTCCATGACCTTCTCGGCGCTCACCGGGGACGGGGCCCCCTTGAAGACACCCTTGAGGTAGATCTCGATCTCGGCGGCGGTGGAATACGCGCGCAGGGCCGCCCAGTGCTCGTCCAGGGCGTGTACGCGCGTGTCGCTCCACGGCGGGATCGACAGCGCGGAGCGGAGAACCGGCTGCCACACCGAGGACGAACCGCGCTGAAGGGTCCGAGGAGGTTGGGAGCAGGGGATGTCGCGCGCGTCCTTCAACCACGGGCGCTTGCCCTCGCAGCGGATGTTCAGGTCCTTCAGGGCACCACGCCTGAAGGATCCTTCCATGGACACCTCGGGCACCCCACAGGAGCAGGAAAGCACGACGGAACGGAGCGAGGAACTGCGACCAGAGGAGTTCAGGCTCATACGGCCGCCGCAGAACCCGGCCTCGCCCTCGCCACGTCGGCCGCGGTGCAGCCACTTCCAGTAAGGGAAGTCGGCGAGGTGCCCGTCTTCGCAGGCCACCACGAAGCGGGAGGGCACCAACCCCTCGGAGCACTCGCCGCACTCGTTCCGCCCCGGCGGGGAGTTGAACTTTCGTACGTGGTCGAGCGCGTGGCATTCCGGGCAGTGGTGCCACAGCGGGAAGCGGCGCACCCGGACACCGTCGCGACTGTCGTCATCGGAGGCGGGCGGGAGACGGAAGTGGTCGACGCCCAGTACTCGCGCGAGGCGCGGCTCGTGGATCTCCGGAGCCTCGGCACGGGGCCAGTACCGGTCGGCTCCGTCGATGCCGGCAACGATGAACGACTCCTGTTCCACGGCGATCAGAGATCCCACGCCGTAGGTGGTGATGGCCTGGGCGCGTCGAACCGCGCCACGGCGGGGCAGGGTGCGGGCCGGTACGGGGGAGCCGTCGGCGCCGCGCCGGCGACGTGAAGATGGCGGGGTCATCGGGATGCCTCCATGAACAGTGCGGACTCGGCGTCGACGTCGCGAAGGGACCACAAGGTCTCCCACGCCTCGGCGTCTTCCAGGGCGTCGTCGTAGGCCTTGAGCAACGAAGGGACGCGGCGTCCGCGCTTCGGCTCGTAGTGCAGGCCACCGAGCGACTCTGCCTGCTCGTACCACCAGTCGACGAACTCGTCGAAGGCGGTGGCCACGTGGAGCAGTTCCTCGGCGGCGACGGCCTCGACACGTTCGAGGACGCGCGGACGGACCCGGTTGCGGAGTTCGTCCCGGAAGAGGTCGATGTTCCCGGCGTCCTCGTCCTTGCGCGCGGCCGGGATGAGGATGCGGGCGAGGGCGACGATCACCGCGTGCAGGCCGCGGTCGCGGGCGCGGGCGGAGAACGGGGTCACCGAGGTGGATTCGACCTCGCGGTAGAGAGCGGAGTGGAAGTGCTGGAAGTTCTCGTAGTGGGACCGGTCTCGGGAGCGCCCCGCGTTGAGCATCACCGCGACCAGACCGGGGTGAGCGCGGCCCACACGGCTGGTGGCCTGGATGTACTCGGCGGTGGTCTGCGGCTGGCCCATCACGGCCATCAGGCCGAGCCGGTCCACGTCCACGCCGACGGCGATCATGTTGGTGGCCAGGAGCACGTCCACGACGTCGCCGCCCGGAAGTCGTCGCTCGATCTGCTTCAGGCGTGCCGGGATCTCGCTGGCGTCCACCCGACTGGTCAACTCGGAGTAGTTGCCGACGGAACGGGGCTCGCAGCCGTCGCGCTCGGCCAGGTGCTCCAGGTACGCCACCACGTCGTCATGAACCTGGAGTTCGGCGGCGGACAGCAGGCGCAGGCTGTTGAAGTAGCCCACCAACGTCCAGTAGGCGTCGCGGACCTCCTGCGGTGTCTCCGCCCGCTTCGCCTGGTGGAGCAGGGTGGCATAGGTGCGGATCAGCAGCGTGGACTGGCTGGTCCCGGGGGCGAGCAGACCCACGTAGCGGCGGGACGCCTTGTCTCGGGCGGGCGTCTCCACGGCGAACCAGGAGTCCCGGGAGTCCAGTCCGGCCGGCGGGAACTGGCGCACCTCGCGGGAGAACAGGGCCTTGCCCTGGTCGGCGGCACGCCGGATGGTGGCGGTCGAGGCGATCACCTTGGGGCGGTCGGCGAGCACGTCGACGGCCGTTTCGTACAGACCGGTGAGGGTGCCCAACGGGCCCGAGATCAGGTGCAGCTCGTCCTGAACGATCAGCTCGGGGGGCGGGGTGGCATCCTGCCGGTCCCGGTTGAACAGGGCCGCGGTCTGCGCGCGCCAGGGCATCGAGGCGAACTTGTCGACGGTGGCGATCACCAGAGTGGGCCGGGCCCCGTACACCGTCTCGTCCACCAGGTGCACGGGCAGCCCGCCGGAGAAGGCGCAGTCCGTTCCGGGACAGCGCACGTGCATGCGGCCGGCTTCCTCGTCGACCGAGTAGTTGTGGGCGTCGAGAGCGGTTCCGCACCAGGGGCAGGCGTGCAGTTGAACCGGGTTCTCCTTCTGGAGCACCTTGCCGGAACGGGCCGCCACAAGCTGCTCCGAGGCACTCTTCAGGGTGTTCGGGGTCGCGGAGCGGCCAACCCACATGCCGAGGGAGATCTCCTCGTGGCCCAGTTCGGCCGGGTTGTCGCGCCGCATCTGCTCCATGGCGCAGATGAGGATCGCGGCGCGTTCGAACTGCTGGAGGGTGAGCAGGCGAAGCGTGTAACGCATGAGGACCGTGACTCCACCGCCCGTCGCGCCACGCCGCATACGGCGCAGGAACGTCGTCAGCGCGATCAGGCCCAGGTAGGCCTCGGTCTTGCCACCGCCGGTGGGGAACCAGAGAAGGTCCGAGACGCCCCGATCACGGTGCTTCGGGTCATCCACACCGGCCAGACACAGCAGCACGAAGGCGATCTGGAAGGGACGCCAGCGCGCGGAGGCCAGGTCCGGCTCGCCCATGCGGCCACCCTTCACCCAGGCGCTGCGGGCACGCTGGGTCGCCATCGCCCGGTTGGCCCGCCGGAACGCCGCCATCAGGTCGGACTTGCCACGCAGCAGGTCGATACCTTCGCGCATCCGGTCCAGGGCTTCCCGGCAGGAGTCGATCTGCGCCGACGCGGCCTTCTCATAGGAGGTGCCGGCGAGAGCGGCGGCCTCGGCCCGCTTCCGTCCGATCCATCCCTCGTAACCCCCCGCCAACCCCTCCAGGGCAGCGATTACCTCGGCGTCGGAGGCCTGGGCCAGACCCAGCATCGTGAGTGCGCGGTCGTCGATCTCCGGGTTGGAGTCGGTGAGCAGCACCTCGTGCGTCGGGATGAACTCGGTGCGGACCTCGGCCACCGCGGCACGCTCTATGTCGGCGACACCGACCGGCGACGGATTCCAAGCCCACACCGCGGCGCAGCCGTGGCCAGTGGCGAAGGTCGGCGCGTGCCGGTGCAGCAGTCGGCCGGTCTCGAGCTCGGCGTCGACGGCGGACAGCGCGGTCGGTCGCTCCACGAACGCGCTCGCCCCGTCGGCGGCACGGACCGTCAACCCCGTCTGGAACAGCGCGAAGGCATCCTGGAGTTCCTTCTCGCCCACCTTCTGGATGTTCATCAGGGTGACCGTGACAGTGACCGTGTCGGTCTCCCGGGACGGACGGCGCACATGCACCTCAAGGCGGGCCGTGCCGTCGATCAGATCGCGCGAGGCACCGCGCCCCGGATACGTCACGTCGACCGTGGTGTCGGGTAGGTCCAGCTCCACTCGACGCCAGCGTTCCCGCTGATCGGAGGTGGTACGGGCTTCGCTGCGGCGGGCCGAGACCTTGCGCCCCGCGATGTCCTCCGGCTCGTACACGGCGGCACGTGCCGAGACCACGATCTCCCGGCACACCGTGCGGTCGACGGCGAAGGTCAGGCCGACCGTGGACGGGCGCCGATCACCGGCATTGGGACGCTCGGCGGCCGACCCGGACTCGTCGAGGCTGTCCGACCCGGTCACGGGCTCCTCGTCCAGTCCCTCCTCCTCGGCGGCGTCCTCCCGCAGACGAAGGTCGGCCTCGGCGTCCGCCGGGCGCGGGAAGAGCACGCCGATGGGGTAGCGGGTGATGGGGGCGTCCTGGTCGAGCACCTCGACTCGGTCCTCGGCTGAGGAGTGGACGTCGGGGCCCGAGAGCTCCCGGCGAAGGCGGGCTACCAGGTCCTCACGGACCTCGTAGTGCGCGGCGTGCCGCCCAGCGTGGATGGTCATTCCTGCTCCTCCTCGGTCCCGACGGACCGCCTGAACCGTCCGATTCCACTGATACGCGGGGCGATCCACACCCCATGGTCGCCCAGACCCGAGTTGGCCCCGGCGGCTGTGCTGCCTGCGACGGACTCCAGGCAGTCGATCCGCAGGCCGGAGATCTCCTCGGGCCACCGGATCTCCCAGTTCGTGCCGACCTTCAGCACGGAGTACAGATCGCTCCTGAAGGCCTCGGAGGCGTCGCCGACCTCCCGCCCCGCGTGGAGCAGCGCGTATCGGGGACTCTGCTCTGGACCCATGGGAAGGGTGTCGCGCAGCCGGAACGTCACCGCGTCCCCCGGCCGCACCTGTTCCAGCAGGTACGACTGAGTGCCGGAAGCGTCGTTCAAGGCATCGGCCGGTGCGAGCGCGCACACGTCGCCGGCCCGCACCTCGACGCCGTCCCGCCGCCACTTGTGGCGCGCGTTCGGCACCCCGCGGTACCAGCGGCCGGTCGGCTTGTGCCTCAGCACCGTCACCGTGTCCGGTGCGGCGACCCGATACAGATCCTCTCGCGCTCTGGTCATCGCGACGTAGAGCGCGCGGGCCTCGCCGGGCACGTCGAGTTCGTCGTTGCGACGCCGCAGCTCGGCCACGGTCGGCGGGGCGAGCAGCACCACCCTGTCGAACTCCAGGCCCTTGGAGCGGTGCACCGTCGAAACGACCAGTCGAGCAGGCTCCGGGTCGGCCAGCTCGTCCGGGAAGCGGCGCTCCGCCACCAGTCTGCGCAGGCGCGTCACGTCGAGCGTGCCGCGACTGGATCCGCGCGCCGCCACCCGCAGGGCCCGCCATACCCGGTCCGTGTCGGTGCCCTCGGGCAGGGACATGGCGCCGAGCAGCTCACGCAACCGCCCCTCGCTGAGCGTGGCGGCCTCTGTGCTGCGCAGCAGTTCAGCGGCCCAGTACGGCACCGGCCGGTCCTGCAGCGAACGCCGCAGGGCATGCGGGACGCCCTGGGAGTGCAACAGCTCCGAGACGACCAGGGCCTCTCGATTGTCGCGGGTAAGGATCGCGCAGCTGCCGGGGAACGACCGCAGCGAGTCCAGGGTGAACGCCTCGGTCAGCGGGCCGAGGTCGGGGAGGTCGAACAGCAGACCGCGCAGCTCTCCGTGGAGCCGCTCGGCAGCCGCGTCGGCGCCCTCGGGGGCGCTTCCCATGCCCTGCACGGCCGGGCCGAGCGGGAGCGCGGTGCGCGCTTCGGGTGTGACAGCGCGGAAGTTCCGCGTCAGTCGCAGCTCCACCAGGTCGTCGGGGTAGGAAGCGCGTACCCAGCGCAGAAAGAGGTCCGCCCGGTCCGCGTACTCCTCCGGGTCCTCGATCTGGAAGTCGTAGATCGCCTGGGCGGAGTCGCCGACCAGCGTGAACCCGCACGTATCCTGGAGCCGGTCGAGCAGCGACTCCACCATCTCCCGACGCGCACCGACCAGATCCTGTACCTCGTCGACGATCACATGCGCGGGCGGGCCTGCCTCCAGGGACTCCAGAGCTCCCTTGTCGATCGCCTCGGTGGCCGCCCGGATGCGCTCGTCGAAGGAAAGCGCCGACCACTGCCCCTCCGGGTACGCCTGCATCAGCAGGGAGTACGCCCAGGAGTCGAAGGTCTGCACGCGCACCCGCCGGGCGTGCTCGCCGTGCCGGGCGATCCGATCCCGCAACTCGCGGACCGCGGCTCGGGAGAAACTGAGGACCAAGAGTCCGGAGGCCTCGAGAGCCTCTTCCGGGTCGACGTGGCCGACGAGCGCGTCCATGCGACGCACCAGAGTGTGGGTCTTGCCCGCACCCGCCCCGGCGGTGACCAACAGACGGGTGTCCCAGGGCTGGTCCACGACGGCCTGCTGCTCCGCTGTGAGGTCGGGGCCGTCCTCGGGAGAGAGGGTCATTTCTTGCTCCACAAGTGCTCGAACTTGGTGAAGGCGAGAGCCGTGTCGAAGTTTCGGATGTTGTCCCGGACATTCAGGATCAGGCAGGTGTCCTTGCCGCCGTTGCGGGGACCTCGCAGACCGCGTCCGATCATCTGCTGGTAAACGTTCGGGCTGTAGACGGGCCGGGCGACGACCACCGCGCGGGTGGCGGGGGCGTCGAATCCCTGGGTGAGGACGCCATAGTTGGTGAGCACGCGCACCCTGCCGTCACGGAACTCTCGGACCCGCGCCCGCCGGTCGCTGTCGGAGGTGGTGGAGTCCACCGAGGACGCGGAGATGCCGTGGTCCTTCAACCGGGCCGCCAGGTACTTGGCATGCTCCACCGAGGTGGCGAACACCAGCACCGGCCAGTCCTGCGGCATCGCCGCGACCTCCTCGACGATGCGACGGCTGCGGTCGTGGTCGTCGGCCAGTCGCTGCTCGGCGGCCTTGGAAAGCAGGCTGAACTGCTCGGCGCTCTCGCGCTCCTGGCGGGACAGCTCGATGGTGCCACCCGTCAGCTCCCGGTGTTCGACCTGCGCCAGCACTCCCAGGTCCTGGAGGTGGCCGTACGCGTCGTCGGAGGGGAAGACGCCCTCGTCCAGCCGGCGCGCCCCGAACCGGTTGACCAAACGGCCGGTCTCCTCCTCGTTGTGGCCGCGGAACGGCGTGGCGGTGAGGCCGAGCAGGTGCCGCTCGGTCCGGTGCTGGGTCAGGCCGAGCAGGCTAAGGATCTCGGTGTAACGCGGGCTGGTCGCCACGTGTGCCTCATCGACCACGACGAGCGCGGCCTCACGCAGCCAGGCGTACCGGTCGGTGCCCAGGCACACCTGGAGCTTGGCATCCGTGGCCACGACGAGTTGCGGCCCGTCGACGACCGGGGCCGCCTCGTTCGATGTCCACAGTCTGTTGATCGTCAGTCGGGTCTGAGCGCCGGCCTTGCTCCAGACGAACTGCCAGCTCTGCACGGCCTGCTCGCACAGTTCCTCGGTCTGGGCGATCCACAGGATCGGCCCCTTGAGGTCACCGGTCTGCTTCACCCAGCGGATGACGGCCTCGGAGGTGACGCGCGTCTTGCCCGCGCCGGTGGGCAGCGACAGCATGGCGCGCTGCGGTGCCAGCCGGTCCAGCATCTCGAAGATGTTGAGAGCGAGTCGCTCCTGGTAGTCGTGGAGACGCGGGAAATCGCGAGGACCGTCCACCGTCAGGCTCTGTTCGAGGCTCGGGGCCCGGTAGCCGGCGAAAGGCGCGGGCAGGCCGAGGTCCGCGACGAAGGAAACGGCCGCCGAGCCGCCGGTGTACGACGACGGAGCGCTCGGGAAGCGCTCCTGAATGTCGCGGGCGTGGGTCTTGAGCACGGTGTCGCCGTGCGCGTTGAAAGCCATCTGCGCGACGCGCCGCCCGGTGGGCTCCTGCCCGTCCAACTCCTGTCGCTCGGCGTCCATCAGCCCGGCGGGAAGCCGGTCACGCAGGGCCTCGGCGCCGATCAGCAATTCCAGCTTGGCGGTCACGTCCTCGGCCTCGCGGATCGCCTTCAGCGCGGAACGCACCTTCTCGTCCTGCTCCTGACGGGCCTGGGCGTCCAGTACCGCGCGGCAACCGGCCTCGCCCATCCGCAGCCCCAGCTCACGATCCACAGCACGAAGCGCGTCGAACCGGTCCAGCGAGTCCAGCACCTTGATCACGTTGCCGTGGCGGGCGCTCTGCAGGGACTTCGCGCGCGCGCCTCGCGGAGTGCGGACGACCTCTTCCAAAGTGGAGCAGCGCAGCAAGGAGTACATGCCGACGGAGGCGCCCATCCTCTGGCGAAGCGTCGGGAACTCCTCGGACAGGGGGATCGCCTCCACGGTCGCCTCGTGGCGGGTCTCGCGGCTGACGACGTCGTCGTGGCGCAGCATGCCCCACTGGTCGACCATCAGGTCGGCGGACTCCTGGTCCGGCATCAGCAGCGCCGGCACACGCTCCGCCCTCAGCGACCGGTACTCGTCCCGGTTCGCGGCGACGGCGATCTCGCCGTCCTCCCGCGCGTCCCAGGCGTCACCGATCCGGCACCGGGTCAGGGAGCCCTCGGGGAAATCGATACCCAGGCGGGTCAGCAAGGCATAGGTGGAGCCGACGAACGCGTCGTCCTCGCTCTCCTGCAACTTCTCCAAAAGCTGTTCCCACTGCTGAGGACGGACCTTCTCCACGCTGTCCGCGAGTCCCAGCTTGCGAGCCTTCTCCTGGCTGATCGACGCCACCGGCAACACGTCGCGGTACGCGTCGAGCTGCGGGCCAACGGCGTCCTTGGGGGACTTGAGTCCCTGCGAGGTCGTGACCCGACCGTGTCGGACGAGCATCCAACGGATCGGGGACTGAGCCGTCCGGCGCGTGCCGGCCTGCGCGCCGATCTGCAGCGTCCAGTTCTCGATCAAGGCGTCCTCGGGCAGCGCCTGGAGGAAGGCGGCGCGCGCCTGGTCCGAGAGGCGGGGCAGCAGGTGGAGCGGTCCGCCGATGGGAGCCCCCTCGATCCTGGTCTTGGCGAGGGTCGGCCGGCTCGCCCGGTTGTCAAGCGTGCTGCAGTACGCCGCGTGCACGGCCTCCCGGTACTCCTCGAACCATGTCTCGGCCTCGGGCTTGTGGCCGGAGGTCGGGCGGTCCCGCAAACCCGACTCGCGGAAGAAGGCCACGTCATCGGAGTGGAACCGCATGTCCACCGCGATCTCGGGGTCGCTCTCGGCGGTGACGACGACGCCGGGCAGGAAGCAGTCGCGCATCGCGTGGAAACGGCCGTCCGCCGTCCGCACCATCAGGGTGTCCATCGGCGTCGGTACCCGCTTGGTCACCTCGTGGCCCACCGCGGTGGCGCCCGCCCGGTGGAACAGCTCCCAGAAGCGATTCCACTCGTGCGGGCCGTACGAGGCGAAGCCCTGGTCGAGAATGCTGACGAAGCGTCCCCGGACGTCGGCCTCCTGGATGCCGAGGGTTGTGAGGGCGGAGGTAAGTGACGGATCGTCGGACAGAGCGCGGTCCACGTAGACCAGCGACTCCCGCAGACCGTCCTCCTCGGCCCGCCGGTACACCAGACCGCCGACGGGGGCGACCATGCCGTGCTCCTCGGTGAGCACGATCGCCGCCTTGCGCGCCTCGGCGGCGCAGGAGGCCTTGGACTCGATCATGTCGGCGACGATCCTGATCGCGGTCTCCGAAGCCTTCGCCGAGCCGTCGGCGACCAGCGCCTCCAACCACTCCACGACCGATGCCCGCTGCCGCCCGGCCGCTCCCAGGATGTGCTGGATTTTGCCGGACCGCAGGTCCGTGGCCTCGACCGAAGGGTGCACCCAGTCACGGGGCCGTCCGGCGTAGGAGTGCCAGGTCCGCAGCCACCGCAGCTGCGAGGTGCCGTCACGGCCCAAGTCGGGATGGATCCTCAACTCACGCGGGATGCGCAGGACTCCGTCCTGGTCCGGCAGCGACGGACGCGCCGCGGTGGCGGCCCAGATCTGCTCGGTGAGCAGGCGGTCCGCCCAACTGATGACCTCCGCGCCCCTGGTACGACCGGGCAGCAGCGGAAGGTACGCGCCGGGGTCCTGGGCGGGGGCGAGTTCGGGCAGCGACTCGACCACCAGACGGGCCGCCACCTGGATCATCTCGACGTTGAAGGGCGAGGAGTCCAGCAGGTTCTGCCGGTCCTCATTGGTCTTCCAGGCGCCGTTCAGGATGCCGCTGAGGGTCATCTCGTACTTCGTCGGGAAGAAGGACCAGAACCTGCCTCGGCCACGAGCGTCGGCGGCGCTGAGCAGGCCGGACTTCTCGTCCGCGCGGTAGCCCGGCACGGCCCAGGCGACATCGATGGACACGCGGTCGTGCAACTCGCCGGCATCGCGGCGGGCGGCCGTGGTCGGCTCGTGCGTGTGGGTGAAGACCCGCCACTGCGAGGTGGCCGGCGGTCTGCCGACGCGCTCCTCGTGAACCGTCCGCAGGCTGCCGTCCCGCTCGGCCCGCAGGGCACGACGGGCGATCGGGCGAGGTCGGCGATCCTCCAGGACCACCTGGCCCACGTGCGGAGAGAAGAGGTGGAACCCGGAGGGGAACTCCTCACGGTTCTCGTGGCTGGCCGTGCCCTGGTGCCCGTGCATGTCCTTGCCGAGCCGCTCGGCCGCGCCGGGCAACAACGGCAGACGGACCACGGTGGTCGCCCACTTCAGGAGTTCGTCCAGCACCTGGTCGCGGAGGCGTTCGGTCGCCATGTCCAGCTCGCGGGCCATGCGCAGCACGGGCGCCTCGAAGTCCTCACCGTGCCGCTCGCGGACGCCGGGCACGTTGCGGATCTGCTCGTACGACCAGGCACGATCAAAGCCGAAGCTGCCCTGGCCGCTGAAGAACTCGGGAGTGTCGGTCACCACGAGGACCGACTTGACGCCCACGCCGAAACGACCGATCTGCCCGCCGCGCTTGCGGGACATGCTCATGCGCAGGATCGTCTCCGCGCCCTCGGGGGTCACGGGGTTTCCCTCGTTTGCGCAGTACAGGTGGGTATCGGTGAGAACGACGTGGACCCGGCCGCCGGGCTCGCCGCGGATCTCGTCGGCCGCGTTCTGGACCAACTCGAAGAGCTGGCGGTCGCCGTAACCGCCCTGGGTGATGCGGCGTTCGCCGTTGGCGTGCTCGGGGATCAGGCCCGGGTCGACGCGGTAGGTCTCCAGGACGCGAAGGGACTGCTCGACGACGGTGCGGATCACGGGGGACTGCGGATCGGCCACGAATGATTCCACTTCAGGACGACGGGGTGGGAAGGAAGAAGCGAGCGTGACTGCCGTCAGCAGGCGAGCTGCACGGTCAACGTGACGGTGGTGACGAGCTGGCGACCGTTCGGGTTCCGGACTGGGCGGCGCGAGTGCTTGAGGGCGTCCGTGTCGCGGAGGACCTCCCGGTAGGCGGCGACCATGTCGTGGTCGATGCCGCCCATGATCCGGAGGAGGGTCTCCTGTGCCTGAGGGTCGTCGCCGAGGCGGTCGTAAAGAGTGACGACGGTGCGCATGTGGTCAAGCGGGGACTTGTTCGAGGACACCGAGATACCTGCGCTTTCGCTTCCGTGGAGACTTCACGAGGAAATGGTGCGAGGTCGTGCAGGGAGGAAATCCAAGCCGTGCGCCTGCCCGTGGGATCAATTCGGGGCCGCAAGGCGGAGAAGAATCCCCTCCGGGGTGCGATGCGGTGCTCGTGCAGATATCCCGGGCCACACAGCGGGTAGGCCCGACACTCCCTGCTCCCCGGCCTCTCGCCGCGTGGGGCAGGCGGGAAGAAGGGCACAACTGTGACTGAAAACAGAGGCGTTGCCCCGGTCGCGTCCGGTGCTGACGATGCGTAAGTCAACCACGACATCTCAACGCCGCGCAAGCAGTCTTCTTCGAGTGAAAATCATTCGCCGCGCCACCCGAAAATCCCCGATTCCGGCACAAACCGGGCGGAATTCCAAGTTCCATTTTTGATTGGGCCGACATGTCAGCCGAACGACCACCACCCACACGTCAAAGAACTTTTGACAGGCCGGCGCGGCGTCAACAGCGGTGCGCTACGGTGGCTCTCATCCAATGGCCCGAGGGGAAGCAGGTGGGACGTGAAGGCGGCTGAGGACTTCGGTCCCTGGCTGGCGCGCCAGCTCAAGAACGCCAGGAAGAGCCAGGCGGATCTCGCGGAGGAACTCGGCATGACCCGGGCCGCCGTCTCGGCCTGGATCGTGGGCCGCTCGGTTCCCAGGGACGACACCATCCAGCGCATCGCCGAGGTCCTCCAGACCGACCTGGCGACGATCCACACCCGCAGTACCGACGCCCAGGCAGGGCTGCCGGTCTCCTGGTACCACCGTCCCGCCTACGCCGACGGAGGTCGCGAGTATGGCAACGCCGCCGCGTTCGCGTTCGAGGCCGACGTCTCGGTCCTCGCGCGCGAGGCCACCCAGAACAGCGTCGACGCGCGCCTCGACCGCGCCGAGCCCGTCCGGGTCCGTTACACCTTGCACGAACTCACCGGCGAAACCCTTGCCCGCTTCCGCGAGGCCATCGACTGGGAACGGCTGCTCCCCCACTACGAGGCTCTGACCGCCGAGAGCGGCAAACAGGGCAAGGTCTCCCGCACGATCGCGGCCGGACTCCACGACATGTACCAGCACGATCGCCTGGTGCTGCTCCGCGTCGACGACTACAACGCCACCGGTCTGACCGGCGACGACTACGACAACGGACTCTTCGCGGCCGTCGTTCGCCGCCAACTCGACAGTCACAAGGAGGACTCCGGAGCCGGTGGCTCCTACGGCCTGGGCAAGGCCACCCTCTGGGCCACCAGCCGTCTCGGCCTCGTCCTGATCAACTCCACCCTGTCCGAACCCCATGAGGGCCGTACCGAACGCCGTCTGATCGGCCGGCTCGACCTCCCCTGGCGCGAAGTCGACGGCCGGGAATTCGCGGGACCCGCCTGGTTCGGACGTCCGGATCCGGACGCCAAGTCGACCGACGTGGCCCGCTCCTGGTGGGCCGACGAGGAGACGGTCGAGAAGCTCCACCTCACACGCGAGAGTGGGGCTCCCGGTACCTCTTTCCTCATCGTCGGCGCCCACGACGTCGCCAGCCTGGCGACCGTCACCGGTACCGTCGACGAGGAGGAGACCACCGAGGACGACGACTCCGTCCACCGCATGCACGCCCGACTCGTCGACGCGCTCGGCCGCAACTTCTGGGCCGCGATGACCGGTGGCGGCGACCACAAGCCGCACCTGGAGGCATCCGTCCGCACGTACCGCAACGGCGAGGTCCTCATCGCCGAGGAGCACGTGGATCCTGCCGTCACGCAGCCTTCCCGCACCCGCGCCCTGCGTGCGTACCTGGAGGGCGACACGGTCGACCGTCTCTCCGCTCCGGGCCAGGTCGCCCGCGCCACCGTGCAATTGAACGTGCCCCTGCACGGAGGCCAGGTGCGGGGAAGCGTGCCTCACGAGGCGGTGCTGCTGGTCACCCACGCCGAGGACGCCGATGGCCGCCCGAACCGACTGGTCTCCATGCGGGGCAACCGGATGACCGTCAAGGACAGCTCCGTCGGCAACCTCCCCGTCGGCACCAACCCCTTCCAGGCCATCCTCCTCACCGGCCGAGCGGCGGGGCAGGATGCCCCGGGGGCCGAGGCCGCCGAAGAGTTCCTGCGCGCCTCCGAACCGCCCGAGCACAACAAGTGGGGTCAGACCGAGGAGCTCCGCCTCACCTACTCCCCCTCCGCCTACCGGCGCATCGCCGCCCTGACGACCGCCGCCAACAGCACGGTGCGCGACCTGGTCGCCGTTCCTCGTGCCAAGCGCCGGAACGGCGGCGAAGCAAAGATCGCCGGCCGCCTCAAGGTGGGCACCGCCGCGAAGAAGACGCGCCCCACAGGAGCCGCGGCCCTGCCCGAGCTGGACAACGTGGACGCGCTGATCGACGAGACCGGGGCCTGGTCCGTCACGGTCGATCTGCGGGTGTCCCCGAGTGTCGACACGGACCGTCCGCTCTCGCCGATCGCCAAGTTCGACGTGCGCTCCGGGCCCCGTCCCGCGGCCCCTTGGAAGGAACTCGTCGCCGTAAGCGGCTGCGAGGTCGTCGACGGCGCCCTGCATCTGATCCCGGGCAGCCGCAAGGCCGTCTTCAGAGGGGTCACTGACGTGTCCCGTCACCCGGTCCGGGCCCAACTCACCGGTCTCGTCGTGGAACTGCGCGTCGGAAAGGGGGAGCAGGCGTGAAGGTCTACCCCTACCGTCGACTGACCGGCAATGTGTCCTGGCGCGTCGAGAGCGCCCAGGTCAAGGCCGAGGGCGAGTCCTGGGAGGACGTGGAGAGCAAGTACGTCTCCACCGTCGAACGCGTCGTGGCCCTCGGACCCGACGAGGATCGCCCCGACTGGGCCCAGGCCCGGCTCCGTCTCTCCGCGGGCCTCCCGGCCAAGGCGATGGATCCCGAAGGACCCTGGTCGGAGGTCAAGGTCCTCGCGGTGCTCACCGAGCGCGCCACCAACTCCCGTACGTCCGTGGAGCTGTCCCCGGTCTCCGAGGACGGTCGCGAGCGGACCGCCGAGCTGTACATCCACCGCTGCGACCTCCTCGATCGCGCCTCACTCTCCGTTCACGTCGTCGCCACCGTGGACGGCGTCCCCGGCCGAGTGATCGGCACCTCGGACATGGAGTGGTTCGTTGACGTCATCGAGGCCGCGCCCTCACTCGCCCGTGAGCTCGACGTCAAGATGGTCGGCTTCTCCTCGGGGGCGAGCCGGCTCCAGCGCTTCAAGGACTCCCCCTGGCTGGTCGACACCACCGGACGGATCCCCGTCGTACGCGTCAACACGGACTTCGACGGTCTCGGCGACCTGATCGGTGCGGACGGGGGCAACGGTGCGGAGAAGACCGTCCGTGAACTCATCCTCGCCCAGATGTGCTCCGAGGTCTGGACAGCCGTCTTCCACTCAGCCGTCGGCGATCTGGAGACCGAGGAGGACGGGACGCCGCTGTTCCCACACGGCTGGCAAGGCGAAGTGCTCCGGGAGATGCTCCCCGACATGTACCCCGATCACGAGCCGGAGGACGCCCTGCGGGAGGTTCACGCGGCCCGCACCGCCCCGTCCGCGACCGGCTGGGGAGAGCTCCAGCCCCGGATCCACTTCGCCGCCGCCAGGCGCGCGGGTGTCCCCCGGACGCTCTCCACCACCATCCGCGACCTCGAACGACTCACGCAGGGGGATGACGAATGACCGCCCGGCCCAGCTACTTCCCGGAACGCCTGGCGCTGCTCTCCAACGCCGACGCCGGGGACTTCCTCACCGAAGGAGTCCTCTCCGGCCGCGAGGACGTGGCGGTCATCAAACTCAACGGGGTCACCGAACCGCTGCCGCACGATGACCGGCGCGGTGACGTCCGGCCCGTCCGAGAGCTGGTCGAGGACGCCAGGGCCTACTGCGAGAACAAGGGGCTCAAGGCCACCCAAGCCGATGCCTGGTTGGCTCCCCGGCTGCATGCGGCTCTCCGGCTCACCCGCCGCGAAGCAGCCGACCCCGGCCTGTGGAACTACCTTGCCCTCGGGGTCGCTCCCGACTACGTGATCTGGAGGCACCTGTCGGAAGCGACGAACGGCAAGGCCGCCAAGGTGGCGGCAGAACGCTTCCGGGGGCAGTACCACAAGCAGGTCTTCGCCCGTCTGTGGTGGGCGGCCGAACTCTTCCGCGACGGACCGGACTACGACCCCGTCGTCACGGCGTGCGGCAACCAGGACATCCTCAACACCGCCCTGCGCATGACCGTGATCAACCACCGGCCCAGCGCTCAGGCGATTCTCCGGCTGGTCGCAAAAGGCGTGATCACCACCGGTCGTGAGGTCAACGCGCTGGTCGGAGCCGTCAACGCCTCCGCGGCGACGCTGATGTACGACGTGATCGCTCCGGACTCCGAACGCGAGTCCCGCCCGCTGCTCGACTGGATCGACGACGCCGAGACCGCACGCCAGGTGTCCCGCTCCGCGCTCCCGACCGGCCCCGAGGAGGAACCGGCGCCGGCGATCTCCGTGAGCACGCTGGTGGACTACTTCTCCGACCTCTTCGCGGACGCCCCGGTGCGGGGACGGGAGGAGTCGAGAGAGGCCGAAGGAGAGGACTAAGCCTCGGGCTTCGGGCAATCGGGACCACAGCGGTCCGGATCCCCGCAGCCCTTCTTGCGGAGAGTGGCGCGATCCTCGTCGGTGGCGCCGGGCCAGTCGTCCCTCAGCCGTGCCTCCGGCGCGGGCGACAGAGCAAGCGCCGCCGCCAGAACGTACATCCCGAACAGCGGGGGCACGGCATTGCCCACCTGCTGCGACTGGTCGCCGCCCGACCAAGGGTAGTCGGGCGGGAATGTCTGAAGGATGCCGGCCTCGGCGATGGTCAGGCGAGGCGGGTCATGCTCAATCTCCATGGTCTTGCTGCGCCATACCGCGTTGCGGGACACCTTTCCGGTGACGGTGAAGGCCGGCTGCTTGTCCGTGCGGATGCCGCGGTTCTTCGGGTCTCCGCCGCTGCCGTAGTTCGACACGATCTCGAAAGGAATCTCACGGCCCCCGGGCCTGGCCTCCGTACCCAGCACTTCGCCCATGGAGACCCACGGTTCGAGCGCAGGCTTGTCCGCCTTGTCCGCCTTGTGCGTCGCTCCGGAATCCGGCATCGGCAACTGCTCCTGTACAGCGCCTGCCACGACCTTCACGTCCATGCGCCCACCCCTCGTGGGATGGTGCGGGTTGTAGGTGTGGTGCTTGGCGTCGGGCAGCTCGGGAACGCCGTACTTGGCCAGCCGGGCCACCAGGATCGTGCGGCGCCGGGTTTGGGGCACACCGTATGCCTCGGTGTGCAGTGTCTCGACCTTGGCCACCTCGTACTTGACGCGCTCGCCGTCCTTGCCCGGCAGGCCTGCTTCCAAGACTTCCTTGTAGACCTTCCACAAGGCCTTCACCCCGGGCACCTGCTCCAAGACGATCACGTCGAACGGTCGCCCGTCCCGGTTGGGGCAGGTGAGAGCCTTGATCGCATACCTGAGCGGCTCCAGGACCAGGGCGGTGCGAGGGTCACCGTGCAGTTCCTCCAACTGCTTGTCGATCACGGCGTCGTCGACACCGTCCACCAACTCCCGGATGAATTTCTTGACCTCTTCCAGAGCCTTGCGACCCGCCCCGTTGCCCGCGACCGAGTACGTCTGACACGGCGGCCCGCCGGCCAGGACGTTCAAGTCCTTCGGCAGCTCGTGGAACCGCTCCCGGCGCACCGTGCTGACATCCGCGTGCCACGTCTCAAGCCCTGCGGCGTAACGCGTCTCACAGGCGTTCCTGTCCCACTCGATTCCGAGCGAGGGCACACCAAGCATGTGCGCGGCCACGTCGAGACCACCAGGACCGGCAAAAAGGTCCAAGATGCGGGGGTTCTCGAGAAAGGGAGCGACTGGATCCGGGCTGGTCATATGGCGGAAGTGTAGCCGGCGGAGGGCGGTGCCGACCGCGCGGTCGACACTTCCGTGACAGCTCGCCTCGACTCGGGACCGTCGAAGACCGCCGGCCGGACTCTGCTCGGCACACCGCACGCTGCCCCCGCGTCGGCGCGATGATGCGCTCGGCGGCCGCAGCCGCGCTCTCGTGTTCCCGGAATAGCGGCAACACCCGACCCGCCTCCGGGGAAAGCCGACCTGGTCGACAAAGGCGGCCGCGTCGTCGCGGACAACCGTCGTGCCCGCACCGCCCTCCTTGGGGACCTCGCGGCGGTGCCGACGGACGCGCCGGAAATCCGCTGCGTAGGGCCTGATGCCCTGTTGTAGCGTGCGCACATGCCCGGTCCCGTACGCCCTGCCCGACCCGATGACGCCGCCGAGCTGGTACGGCTGCGGCGGCTGATGTTCCTGGCCATGAGCGGGCGGGACGAGCCCGGTCCCTGGGAGGCGGCCGCGCAGGAGCGGGCGCGCGAGCAGCTCGGCGGGGGCGGCGCGCGGTGGCTGGGGGCGTTCGTGGTGGACGGCGACCCCGCGGTCGCGGACGGGCCGCACCTGGCGGCGTGCGCGGTGGGCCGGGTCGAGGAGCGGCTGCCCGCGCCGGGGCACCCGGCGGGCCGGTTCGGCTTCGTCTTCAACGTCTGCACCGACACCCGCTACCGCGGCCTGGGGTACGCGCGGGCGACGACGCGGGCCCTGCTCGCGTGGTTCGCGGAACAGGGCGTGACCCGCGTCGACCTGCACGCGACCCCGGAGGCGGAACCGCTCTACCGCAGCCTGGGGTTCGCCGAGCACTCGATCCCGCTGTCGCTGGACCTGTCGCGGCGGCCGGTCAGGGGGCGGACGGCTCCGCGATGAGGGCCGTGCCGACCCGGCGGAAGCCGAGCCGGGCGTAGATCCGGGCGAC
Organism: Streptomyces sp. PA03-5A; assembly: GCF_033792725.1. Taxonomy (NCBI): domain Bacteria; kingdom Bacillati; phylum Actinomycetota; class Actinomycetes; order Kitasatosporales; family Streptomycetaceae; genus Streptomyces; species Streptomyces sp. PA03-5A. Next base: position 42,360 of record NZ_JARAVL010000011.1, read on the forward strand.
GGCCTCGTCGCCCGCCGACAGGAACACGGTGGTCAGCCCTTGCGCACGGGCCTCGGCGACGAGCGCGCCGGTGACCGCGAGGGCCAGGCCGCGGCGGCGGGCGCTGGGCAGGGTGCCCACGCCGACGATCTCGCAGACCTCGCCCACGGGGTTGTACTGGCCCGCGCACAGCGCGGTGCCGTCCTCGACGGCCGCGGCGTGGACGGTGAGCCCGGCCCGCAGTCGGGCTTCCGCGGTCGCGACGAGTCCCGGGGCGGCGTGCAGCGGGAGCGCGGCGGCGAGTTCCGCCCGCCCGGCGGTGCCGACGGCGGTGCCGGGCTGCGCGAAGGCCAGGTGCGGGACGGTGAGCGCGCTGGGCAGCGCGGGGTCACCGGGCCGGAGCAGCCGTACGCCGACGTCCGCGGGGAGTTCCGGCGGCGGCGGGGACGGGACGAGCGGATCCAGCACCATCAGCGGGTGCTCGTGCACGGCCAGGCCGGACGCCTGCGCCGCCTCCCGGAGGCCGGGGGTGGTCTCCGCGACCCACTCGAAGCACTCGGGCACGCCCAGCTCGCGCTGGCGGGCCCGGACCCGGTCGACGTCGGCCCGGCCGACGGTGCCGTCGGCGCCGGGCGTCGGGCGGGCGTAGAAGGGCCAGCCGACGCCCTCGCGGACGAAGAGGGTGAGCGGGCCGTGCTCCTCGGCGCGGGCGCCCGCGCGGGGCACGGCGTCGTAGTAGCGCTCCAGGCGGTCCAGCAGATCCGTCACGCGGGGAGTCCCAGCCCTTCCAGCAGTTCCACGCCCGGCAGCGAGGCCAGCGCCTTGCCGGGCACGAGCAGTTTGCCGCGCCGGCGGCCGCTGCCGATGATCACGTACGGGGTGTCCGCGACCGCCGCGTCGACCAGCAGCGGCCAGTCGGCGGGCAGCCCGATCGGGGTGATGCCGCCGTACTCCATGCCGCTCTCGCCCACGGCGGTGTCCATCGGCGCGAACGAGGCCTTGCGCACGCCGAGATGACGCCGCACGAGGCCGTTCACGTCGGCCCGCGTGGTGGCGAGGACGACGCAGGCGGCGAGCGTCACCTCCCCGCCGCGCTTGCCCGCGACGACCACGCAGTTCGCGGACTGCTCCAGGGCGACCCCGTACGTCTCGGTGAAGACCGCGGTGTCCGCCTTCTCCGGGTCGGTGTCGACCAGCAGCAGCTCCTCGACGGGCACCTGCCCGCTCCAGGCGGTCAGTGCGGCCGCGACGGGGGCCGGAAGCAGGTCGAGCTTCTCCACGGCGGGGTGGACGTCGGTGAAGGTGCCGATGGGTGCGCGCATGTCCGGAACGCTAACAAATCCCGGGAGTTGGCGGCGCCGTCTCACTGGGGGGCGGGGACGGAGATGGCCAGCGTCATCTCCGTCACCTCGGTGCCCCGGTTGCGGTAGCCGTGCGGCGCCGCGGCCTCGAAGCTGGCGGTCGTCCCGGCGGGCACGCGGTGCTCCTGCCCGTCGACGACGAGGGTGAGCTCACCCTTGTCCACCCGGATCAGTTCGACGGTGCCCGGCGGATGCGCGTCCGAGTCGTGGCCCTCGCCCGGCATGATCCGCCAGGCCCACATCTCCAGCGGTCCCGGCGCCTGCCCGCCGGCCAGCAGCAGACCGCGGCTGCCGGCGGGGGTGCTCCACAGCTCGACGGCCTGGTCGGCGGGGACCAGCCGCACCTTGGGCCCGTCCGCGTAGTCCAGCAGGTTCACCAGGCTCGCGCCGAGCGCGTCCCCGATGCGGACGATGGTGCCCAGGCTCGGGTTGGTGCGCGCCTGCTCGATCTGGATCAGCATGCCGCGGCTGACGCCGGCGCGGGCCGCGAGCGCGTCGAGGCTGTATCCCCGTTCCAGGCGCAGACGCTTGACGTTGCGCGCGAGCGACTGGGCGATCAGGTCGAGGTCCGGCACCGTACCGTCCAATATGATGAATGCTGGAGTTCACTTCACTGTACTACTGTGGGGTGTACTGCACTGTTCACCGTACTGTACTGCGAGGGAGCCCCATGACCGCGGTCTTCGCCCTGGCCACCAGCCTGTTGTGGGGTCTCGCCGACTTCGGCGGCGGGCTCCTCACCCGCCGTTTCCCGGCGCTCACCGTGGTCGTCGTGTCGCAGGGCGTGGCCGCCGTCGTGCTGGGCGCGGTCGTGGTCGCGACGGGCGGCTGGAGCGAGGCCTCCCCGCACCTGTGGTTCGCCGTGGCCGCGGGGCTGATCGGCCCGGTCGCCATGCTCTGCTTCTACCGCGCGCTCGCCCTCGGCCCCATGGGCGTCGTCTCGCCGCTGGCCACGGTGGGGGTGGCGGTCCCGGTGAGCGTGGGGCTGCTGCTCGGCGAACGCCCCGGGACCGTGCAGTACGCGGGCATCGCGGTGGCCGTCGTGGGCATCGTCCTGGCCGGCGGGCCCGAGCTGCGCGGGGCGCCCGTACAGCGGCAGGCGGTGGCCATGACCCTGGTCGCGGCCTTCGGCTTCGGCGCGGTCATGTCGCTCGTGGCGGAGGCTTCCCACACCGTGACCGGGCTCTTCCTGGCGCTGTTCGTCCAGCGCGTCTGCAACGTCGCCGTGGGCGGGGCGGCCCTCGCGGTCTCCGTGCGGCGGGGTGCACCGTCGCTCCCCGAGGGCGGCCTGCCGACGGTGTGGCGCAGCCTGCCCGCACTGGCCTTCGTGGGCCTCGCGGACGTGGCGGCCAACGGTTCCTACGCCTTGGCGGCGCACCACGGCCCCGTCGCGGTGGCGGCGGTGCTGGCCTCCCTGTACCCCGTCGTCACCGCCCTCGCCGCCCGGGGCGTCCTCGGGGAGCGGCTCCGCCCCGTCCAGGCGGCCGGCGCCGGCCTCGCCCTGGCGGGATCGGTCCTGCTGGCGGCCGGCTGACGGCGCACCGCCCGCCCGCCGCTTGCCGCACTTGCAATCCCCCCTGCCGTTTCGGCAACCTGGGGGCGTGGACGTCACGAGGAAAGAGGTGCTGGACGCCGTCGGGCCCCGGCTGCGGGAGCTGCGGCGCCGCCGCGGCATGACCCTGGCCGAGCTGGCCGAGCGGACGGGGATCAACGAGAGCACCCTGTCCCGCCTCGAGGGCGGGAGCCGCAAGCCGACCCTGGAGCTGCTGCTGACCCTGGCGGAGGTCCACTCGGTGCCGCTCGACGAGCTCGTCGGCGCGCCCCGCACCGGAGATCCCCGCATCCACCTCCGGCCGGTCACCCGCGACGGTCTGACGTACGTGCCGCTGAGCCGACCCGGCGGGATCCAGGCGCACAAGCTGCTGATCCCGCCGCACCCGGGCACGGAGCCCGAGTTGAAGACCCATGAGGGCTTCGAATGGGTCTACGTCCTGGCCGGACGCCTGCTGCTGCTCCTCGGCGACCGGCGCGTGGTGCTGAAGCCCGGCGAGGCCGCCGAGTTCGACACGCACGTCCCGCACCGGCTCGGCCCCGACGGCGATGACCCCGTCGAACTGCTCGTCCTGTTCGGGCGCCAGGGCGAGCGGGCCCATCTGCGGGCCCGCACCGCCTGAGGCCGGGGCGACCGGGGTGACGGGGGGTTCACGCCCCCGTCAGCGGGTCCAGGCCGTGCCGGCGCACCCCGAGCACGCGCCGCGTGACCTCCGCCTCCGTCCGCCCGCTGAAAACCCCGGTGCCGGCGGGCCGCCGGGCCCGGGCGGCCGCACGGGCGTCGTCCGTCAGCAGGTCCATGACGATCGCGGCGGCCGCGGTCGTCCCGGCCGCCGCCGCAGCCGGAACGCCCGCCATCAGGTCGCCGACGTTCCCCGCGGCCCACACGCCGTCGACGCCGGTGAAGCCGGAGGCATCCACCGCGAGTTGCTCCCCGAAGCCCGCCGGATGCTCCCGCACGGCCAGGCCGAGACCGCCGAGGAAGGACGCCCGTGCCGTGAAGCGAGGGGCGACCGCGAGCACGCGGACCGGTATCACCTGCCCGGAGGCGAGGCGCACCCCCGCCAGCCGGTCCGCGTCGTCGGTCTCCAGACCGGTCACGGCGCCCTCGACGACGCCGACGCGCAGCCCGGCGAGCTGTTCCCACTGATCGTCCGTCAGATTCGTGCCGGAGTGCAGGAACAGCGTCACGTCCTCGGACAACTGCCGGAACAGCAGGGCCTGGTGGAAGCTGCCAAGCACCCCGACCGCGGTGTCCCGGACCTCCCAGCCGTGGCAGAACACGCAGTGCACCACGTCCCTGCCCCATCGCTCCACCAGGCCCGGCACGTCCGGGAGTTCGTCGACCAGGCCCGAGGTCACCAGGACCCGCCGGGCCGCCGTCCGCCGTCCGTCCGCGCACTCGACCCCGAAGCGGCCACCGTCGCGGTGGATCGCCGTGACGCTACCGGCGACGACGCGGCCGCCGTAGGATGCGACCTCCTCCCGCCCCCTCCGCAGCAGTTCCAGGGGGGCGATGCCGTCGCGTCCCAGCAGTCCGTGTGCCGCGGCGGCCGGGGCGTTGCGGGGCTCGCCCGCGTCGATCACCAGCACCGACCGCCGCACCCGTGCCAGGGTCAGCGCGCCGGACAGACCGGCGGCGCCTCCCCCGACGACCACGACGTCCCACACGCCGCCCGGTGCCTCGATGCCGTTCCCGCCGATGCCGCTCTTGTTCTCGTCCATGGCGGCACGATCACTCCGGCCGCCGGTGGAGGCAACGTTCCGTGCCGTTTCGGCAAGAGGCGCCGCGCACGCCCGGACCGGTCACGCCTCGGAGGCCAGCTTCTCCTCCAATCCCGCGAGGAGTTCCGGGTCGAGCCCCGCGAGCGCGGCCAGCTGCTGGTGGGTCGCGCCGGCGGGCACCGGCACCGGGGCGGGCGTCCGCAGCGGCGGCTCCCACCCCCGCTCGGGCGTCCAGCGCCGGACGACCCGCGCCGGCGCGCCCGCCACCACCGAGTGGTCGGGGACCTCGCCCCGCACGATCGCCCCCGCCGCGACGACGACGTTCCGCCCGATCCGCGCCCCCGGCAGGACCACCGCGCCCGCGCCGAGCCAGCTCCCCGAGCCGATCTCGACGGGCGCCGAGCGCGGCCACTGGCGGCCGATGGGCTCGTGCGGGTCGTCGTAGGAGTGGTTGTCGCTCGTCACGTAGACGTACGGCCCGCAGTAGACGTCGTCGCCGAACACGACCGGCCGGGAGGCGATCACGTGGCTGCCGCGGCCGAGGACGACGCCGTTGCCGAGCCGGACGACGGGGTCGGGGCCGAGGTCGAGGCCGGGCATCATCCCGGCCGTCAGCGTGACCTGTTCGCCGATGATGCAGCACTCGCCGAGGTGGATCCACCGCTCGCCGAAGACCGTCCCCTGCGGGAACGCCAGCCGGGTGCCCGCGCCGATCCGGCCGAAGCGCAAGGGCCCGGGGCGCTCGGCGGAGACGGCACCCGCGTCCTGGACCCACCGCCAGCCGCGGTGCACCAGACGCGAGACGGCCCGGCGACGCCAGGCCGCCGCGGAGGAGAACAGGTTCTCGTTTTTCGGCACCCGCTCACCGTACCGAGGGCGCCGCGGCGCGGCCGGGCGATCAGATGTGATGTGCGCCGCGTTCCGTCCACGCGACGGCGACCCGCGCGGCGAGGCGGACGTTGCCGCGCACGGCGGCGAGGTTCGCCTCCAGGCTGGCCCCGCCGGTGTGCTCGACGAGGTGACCGAGGAGGAACGGCGTGACGGCCTGCCCCGTGACGCCCTCGCGTTCGGCGGCCGCCAGCGCCTGCGCCAGCACGCGGTCGTGCAGGGCCGGGTCGAGTTGCTCGTGCTCCGGCACGGGGTTGGCGAGGATCACGGCGGACGGCGGCCCGTCGAGGTCGTCCTGGGCGGCCATGACGCAGGCGGCCTCGTCGGGCGTGCCGACCGTCCAGTCCACGGGCTGCCCGGAGCCGCTGAGGTAGAAGCCGGGGAACTCGCTCGTCCCGTAGCCCACGATGGTGACGCCGAGGGTCTCCAGGCGCTGCAGGGTGGCGGGCACGTCGAGGATCGACTTCACCCCGGCGCACACGACGGTGATCCTGGTGCCCGCGAGCAGCCTCAGGTCGGCGGATTCGTCCTGCTCCTCGGTCCAGCCCCGGTGCACGCCGCCCAGTCCGCCGGTCGCGAAGACGCGCAGCCCGGCGCGGGCGGCGAGGAAGGCCGTGGCGGAGACGGTGGTGGCGCCGCTGGCGCCGGTGGCGACCGCGACGGGCAGGTCGCGGTGGCCGAGCTTGCGCATCCCCTCGTCGCCGGCGATGCGCTCCAGGCCCTTCCCGTCGAGCCCGATGCACGGCACGCCGTCCAGCACCGCGATCGTCGCGGGGACGGCGCCGGCCTCGCGCACGGCGGCCTCCAGCTCCAGCGCCACCTCGTGGTTGCGGGGACGGGGCAGGCCGTGGGAGATGATCGTCGACTCGAGGGCGACGACCGGGGCACCGGTTTCCAGCGCGATGATCACTTCGTCGGAGAACTTCAGCACGCAGTACGCGCTACCCGCCACGCGAGGGGCGCAATCACCGGACTACGGTGATCCCCATGACGGAGAGAGCCTTGATCGCGGACGTCGCCGGGCGTACGCCCCACCTGGACCCCGCCGCCTTCACCGCGCCGACCTCGGTGGTGCTGGGCGACGTGACGCTGGCCGCCGGCGCGAGCGTCTGGTACCACACGGTGCTGCGCGGCGACTGCGAGTCGATCAGCGTCGGCGAGGGCAGCAACGTCCAGGACAACTCCACGGTCCACGCCGACCCCGGGTTCCCCGCGGTGATCGGCGCGGGCGTCACGGTGGGCCACAACGCTGTGCTGCACGGCTGCGTCGTCGAGGACGACGTGCTAATCGGCATGGGCGCCACGGTCCTCAACGGCGCCCACATCGGCACCGGCTCGCTCGTCGCGGCGGGTGCGCTCGTCCCCCAGGGCATGCGGGTGCTCCCGGGGTCGCTGGTGGCGGGCGTACCGGCGAAGGTGCGCCGTGAGCTGACCACCGAGGAGCGCGAGATGGTCCGGATCAACGCCGAGCACTACGTCCAGCTCGCCGACGCCCACCGGGCCGCCTTCGCCCGGGACTGACCGCCCCGGGGCCGACCGCTCAGTCGGCGGCCGCCGCCACGGCGTCCGCCTCCGGCGCGGCCTCGTGGGCCTTCGCCGCGGCCTTGGCACGGCGCCGCACGACGAGGAACGAGCCGAGGCCGATCAGCACGGCGGCCGCCAGGCCGATCCAGGAGAAGCGCTTGAGCCACGGCTCGGCCACGATGCCCACGTAGTAGATGACGGCCGTGGTGCCGCCCGCCCACACGATGCCGCCGAGGACGTTGGCGACCAGGAACTTCCAGTACGGCATCTTCAGCACGCCCGACAGCGGGCCGGCGAAGATCCGCAGCAGCGCCACGAAGCGCCCGAAGAACACCGCCCACATGCCCCAGCGCGTGAACGACGCCTCGGCGGCCGCGATGTGCGCCGGCGAGAAGTGCTTGGGGAAGCGCCGCCCCAGCCGGTCCAGCATCGGCCGCCCGCCGCGCCGGCCGATGGCGTAGCCGATCGAGTCGCCCACGATCGCCCCCGCCGAGGCGCAGACACCGACCACCCACGGGTCCACGTGCCCCTGGGAGGCGAGCAGGGCCGAGCTGACGAGGATGATCTCGCCCGGCAGCGGGATGCCCAGGCTCTCCAGGCCGATCACGAGGCCCACCAGCAGGTAGACGCTCACCGGCGGGATCGTGCCGAGCCACTCCTGGACGTGCAAGGCCGCTTCCTCCCCCTAGGGCGGTCGGATGTCGGTCGGCGCGCCGGTGCGCGCACGTCGTTGCAGCGTATCCGACGTGGGCATCAGCGTGTCGCCGCGGGCCGGACCCCGCGGGCTCAGCCCTGCGCCATGACGAGGATCCCGTCGGCCAGCAGGAACACCCCGCAGGCGAGAGCGAGACCCGCGAGGACGGCCAGCACCCCCGGCCGCAGGATCACCGACGAGGACCGCGCCGCCTCGGGGCCCAGTTGCCGCCGTCGGAGCCACAGTGCCCGGACGCCGCCGTACAGGCTGACGAAGCCGACGATCAGGTACGACATGGGGGCAGCCCTCCAGGCTCTCGGGTCGCTCCGTGACCCCGTGTGGCCTGAGCCGGGACATGGAACCGGAACCGCTCCGGCCGCACGAAGACCGCAGAAGCCACGATCTTGGAACCGGACGCGTCCGGCGTCAACAGGGGAGTTGCGCGTGCGGGGCGGGCGAGTTCGCAACGGATTCGCGATGCCCGTCCCGGCGCCCGGTCGGGCACCGGGGTGCGGCACCCGGGCGTCGCTCAGGAGTTGGGGCGGAGGGTCCACACGATGGTCATCTCGCCCGTGACGGCGCCGTCCTCGCGTGCGAGGGCGACGGTGACGGGGAACTCGGGGCGCTCGCCCTTGTCGAGGTCGGCGATGACGTCGGCGGCGGGGCGGCCGAGCTGGGCGGTGGCGGTGACCGGGCCCATGGCGAGCTTCTTGTAGCCGATCTCGGCGCGGACGGCGAGGGGGACGGCGCGGGAGAGCTGGTCGGCGAAGGCGGCCAGGACGACGGCGCCGCTGGCGGTCTCGGCGAGGGTGAACATCGCGCCGGCGTGGGGGCCGCCGACATGGTTGTGGTAGGCGGGCTGGTCGGGGAGGCGGACCACGGCGCGCTCGGCGGTGGTCTCCAGGAACTCGATGCTGAGGGTGGCGGCCATCGGCACGGTGGCCGCCATGAGCTCGCCTATCTGGGGCTGGTTCTCGGACATGGCCGGATGTTACCAGCAGGTAATCATCGCTTCCATGGAACCGCGGCCGCACAACCCCTAGTGTTTCCAGCCATGTGGCCAGGACAGCAGCAGCCGGGGGAACCGCAGTATCCGCAGCAGCCCCCACAGAACCAGCCCCAGTGGGGGCAGCAGCAGCCCGCCCCGTACCAGCCGCAGCAGCACCCGGCCTACCAGCAGCCTCCGCAGCTGTGGGGGCCCCCGCCGGGGCCGGTGCCGGGTGGGCCGAAGCCGCCCGGGGGGCGGCGGGGCGCGGTGGTCGCGGTGTCGGTGGTGGCCGCGGTCGCGGTGGTCGCCGCCGGTGTCCTGGTCGCGGTGAAGCTCACCGGCGACGACAAGGGCCCGCAGGCCGGCCCGTCCGGCAGCCGCTCGCCGGTCGCCTCGGAAAGCGCCCCGGACTCCCCCGCCCCCTCGCCCTCCGCGTCGGGGAGCGAGGAGGGCGAGGGGGGTGAGCAGGGCCCGGGCCCGGACGACGCCCGCGGCAACCCGGGCGAGGACACGATCAAGCCCGTGGTCCCCGGCTGGCAGACCGTCGTGCGCAGTGACATGGGCGTCGCCTACGACGTCCCCAAGGGCTGGACGGTCAAGCCGCAGGGCCTGCTCATCGGCTACGAGTGGGACGACAACCGCGTCGTCACCGGGGGCGCGGCCGTCCTCGACGAGAAGTGGTGCGGCACCGACGAGCGCGGCCTGGCGGGCGTGAAGGGCGGCAAGGGCGCCAAGAGCCTGAAGTCCGAGGCCGCCAACGAGGCCTACAACTGGGCGTACGGCAAGTACAACAAGGAGGGCCGCACCAAGCTGACCGAGGCGGCCCCCCGCGCCTACACCAACGCCCAGGGCGTGCCCGGCTGGATCGCCTCCACGCGCGCGACCGGGATGAAGGGCTCGTGCGCGGCCGACGGCACCTCGTACAGCTTCACCTTCCTCGGCAAGGACAAGGAGGTCCGCTCCTGGCTGCTGGTCGTGGACAGCGGCTACGCGGGCGCGGTCGACGCCGGGACGGTGGCCAAGGTCCGCGACAGCGTCCGGCTGGTCGGCTGAGGGCGAGGGCGAGGCCGTAGCCCGATCCGGCCGGCTCGGGCCCGGCCCGGCCCGGCTGTCGGCCGGAAATGGGTTTGCCAAGGAAACGGCCCAGCGACGATAGTCCCCGGGTGAAACGCCACGTTCCCCACCGGCCGCGCTTCCCGGACTGGGCCGGCCGCAACTTCCGGCTCCTCGCCGCCTCCGCCTTCGTGACCGGGCTCGGCGCCTCGGGCGCCGTCGTCGCGTCGGCGTTCGCGGTCCTGCAGACCGGCGGCGGCGGTACGGAGATCGGACTGGTCGCCGCAGCGCGGACGGTACCCCTGGTCGTCTTCCTGCTCATCGGGGGCGCGGTCGCGGACCGGCTGCCGCGGCACCGGGTCATGGTCGCCGCCAACTGCCTGAACACGGTCTCGCAGGGCCTGTTCGCGGTCCTGGTGCTGACCGGCCGGGCCGAGATCTGGCACATGGCCGTGCTCTCCGCGCTGGGCGGCACCGGGCAGGCCTTCTTCGCCCCCGCCAACGAGGGGATGCTGCTCTCGACCGTCGACTCCGCCCACGCGGGCCGCGCCTTCGCGGTGTTCCGGCTCGGCGTCAACGGGGCGAACGTCGGCGGCGCCGCGCTCGCCGGGGCACTGGTCGCCCTCGCCGGACCGGGCTGGGTCCTCGCGGTGGACGCGACGTGCTTCGCGGTCGCGGCGGGGCTGCGCGCGCTGCTGCGGGTGTCCCCGGCGACGCTGCGCGACCGCGCGGAGCGGCGCGGCGGCGGTCTGCGCGGCGGTCTGCTGGGCGATCTGCGCGACGGCTGGCGGGAGTTCGTCTCACGGCGCTGGCTGTGGGGCATCGTGGTGCAGTTCTCGGTCGTCAACGCCGTGTTCACGGCCGCCGACGCGGTGTACGGGCCGCTCGTGGCCCGGGAGCACCTCGGCGGCGCCGGGCCGTGGGGCGCGGCCCTGGCCGCGTTCGGCGTCGGGAACCTGCTGGGCGGGCTGCTGATGCTGCGCTGGCGGCCGCGCCGCATCCTGCTCGCCGGGGTGCTCTGCGTCTTCCCGTTCTCGCTGCCCGCCGCCGCGCTGGCCCTGGCGCTCCCGGTGCCGCTGCTGGCCTGCGCGATGCTCGTCGCCGGCCTGTCGATCGAGGTGTTCGGCGTGGCCTGGATGATGGCGCTGCACCAGGAGATCCCCGAGGACAAGCTCTCCCGCGTCGCGGCCTACGACTGGTTCGGCTCGGTCTCCATGATGCCGATCGGCACGGCGCTCGCGGGCCCGGCCGCGGACGCCTTCGGCCTGAACGGGGCGCTGTGGGGCTGCGCGGGGCTGACGGTGCTGCTCACGGGCGCGGTGCTCACCCTCCCCGAGGTGCGGCGGCTGCGGCGCGTGGACGACCCCGAGGGCGGGCGGACGGTCGCGCGGGGCGGTCAGCCGACGCCGAAGGAACCCTCGGGCGGGATCGGCGAGGGCACCGCGTCCTTGTCGTAGACCGGCCGCGCCCCCCGTCCGAACACCTCCAGAGCGTCGCCGGCCACCACGCGGGCGGGGAAGACGTCGGACGCGGTACGCCGCGCGATCCGGTCCACCGGCAGCGGGGCGCGGCTCGCGGCCAGCACGGCGTTGCCGAAGCGGCGGCCCCGCAGCACCCCGGGCTCGGCGATCAGGCACACCTGGCCGAACAGCTCGCGCAGGCCCGCGATCTGCGGCCGCAGGAAGTCGAAGGGCGCCGAGTCGGCGAGGTTCGCCAGGTACACCCCGCCGGGACGCAGCACGCGGGCCGTCTCGGTGACGAACTCGTACGAGGTCAGGTGCGCCGGCACCCGCGAACCGCCGAAGACGTCCGCCACGACGACGTCCGCCGAAGCGTCCGGGGCGGCCTCGAGCCATGCACGGGCGTCGTCCGTCGTGATCGCCACGCCGTCACCGCCACGCCCGAGCGGGAGCCGGGCGGCGACCAGCGCGGCGAGCGCCCGGTCGGCCTCCACGACCCGCTGCCGCGAACCGGGCCGCGTCGCGGCGGTGTAGCGGGGCAGCGTCAGGGCGCCGCCGCCCAGGTGGACGACGTCCAGCGGCGCGCCCTCGGGCGCGGCCTCGTCCAGCACGTAGGCCAGGCGCCGCGCGTACTCGAACTCCAGGTAGGTGGGGTCGTCCAGGTCCACGTACGACTGAGGGGCCCCGTCGACCGTGAGCAGCCAGCCCGCGGGCCGGTCCACGTCCGGCAGCAGCCTGGCCGCGCCGAAGTCCACGTCCTGGGTCACGGGTATGCGTCCGTCGTCCTCCACGCCGCAATTGTCCCAGCACACGACGGGGCCCGGGGGCGGAACCCCCGGACCCCCGCGCTCACTCGGCGAGCGCCGTGACGGTGCCCGCGCCGACGGTGCGGCCGCCCTCACGGATCGCGAAGCCGAGCCCCGGCTCCAACGGCACCGGCCGGCCCAGCTCGACCGTCATGTCGACGGTCGCCCCCGGCAGGGCCGCCCCCACCTCGCCCAGGTCCACGTCGCCGACGACGTCGGCGGTGCGGACGTAGAACTGCGGCCGGTAGCCGCTGGCGATCCCGGTGCGCCGCCCGCCCTCGGCGGCCGGCAGCAGGTAGACCCGCGCCCGGAACCGGCGGCTCGGCGTGACGCTGCCCGGCGCGGCCACCACGTGGCCCCGCCGGATCACGTCCCGGGCCACCCCACGCAGCAGCAGCGCCACGTTGTCGCCCGCCTGGGCCTCGTCCATCGGCTTGCCGAAGGTCTCCAGACCCGTCACCACGCTCGCCGTCCCCGCGCCGAGCACCTCCACGCGGTCGCCGACGCGGACCGTGCCCCGCTCCACCGCGCCGGTGACGACCGTGCCGCGCCCGGTGATGGTCAGCACGTTCTCCACCGGCAGCAGGAAGGGTGCGTCGGTGTAGCGGTGCGGCATCGGCACGTGGGTGTCGACCGCGTCGAGCAGCGCCTCGATCGCCAACGTCCATCGCGGGTCGCCCTCCAGCGCCCGCAGGCCCGACACCCGGACGACGGGCAGCGTGTCGCCGGGGTAGCCCTGGGCGGACAGCAGCTCGCGCACCTCCAGCTCGACCAGGTCGGTGAGTTCGGGGTCGCCGGCGTCGGCCTTGTTGAGCGCCACCACGATGTGCTCGACGCCGACCTGGCGGGCGAGCAGCACGTGCTCGGCGGTCTGCGGCATGACGCCGTCGAGGGCGGAGACGACGAGGATCGCCCCGTCGAGCTGGGCCGCGCCCGTGATCATGTTCTTCACGTAGTCGGCGTGACCGGGCATGTCGACGTGCGCGTAGTGCCGCGTGTCCGTCTCGTACTCGACGTGCGCGATGGTGATCGTGATCCCCCGAGCGGCCTCCTCCGGGGCCTTGTCGATCCGGTCGAACGGCACGAACGCGGCGGAGCCGCGGGCGCTGAGCACCTTCGTGATGGCGGCGGTCAGCGTGGTCTTGCCGTGGTCGACGTGACCCATCGTCCCGATGTTGAGGTGCGGCTTGGTGCGCACGTACGCCTGCTTGGGCATGTTGCTTCCTCGGTAAGTCGATTCATCGCCTCGCGTGCGGGACCCCTGGACCGTGCCGACCCTCCCCCTGCGGGGTCCGCCGGACTGTCCGGGAAGGGTCAGATTCGGGCGCCGCCGAACGCGTTGGCCGAGAAAGCCTGTGCCGGGGCAGCCTGCAGCGCGTCCGCGACTGCGGACGTATCTGCGCTGAAGGCGTACCGGGACATGCCGTCGATGATCGGGTACGGCACGGCCGTCGGTCGAACGATTTTCCGGCGGCCCGCCTCACGCCCCGCCGACGCGGGCGAGGACGTAGGCGCGCCGGGTCTCCGTCTCCTGCGGGTAGGGGGCCCGCTCCAGCCGCGCCTCCACCTCGAACCCGGCGTCGGTCAGCGCCTCGGTGACCGTCCCGGGGTCGTGGAAGTGGAAGTCGACGTCGACCTCGTGCCCCCACCACTGCGTCACGTGCCGGATCTCCGTCCCGACGTGGAAGGCCACGAGCACCCGCCCGGAAGGGCGCAGCACGCGCCGCATCTCGCCGAACGCCGCCCGCAGTTCACCGGGCGTCAGATGGACCACCGCGTAGAGCGCGACGACCGCCCCGAACTCGCCGTCCGCCGCAGGGAGGCGGAGCAGGTCGCCCTCGCGGAACTCGGCCCCGGGGTGCTCGCGGCGGGCGAGCGCGACCATTCCCGGCGACAGGTCGATGCCCACGGTCCGCGCCCCGCGCGCCGCGAGCCACGCCGTGACGTGGCCGGGGCCGCACCCCAGGTCCGCCACGGGCGCGCCGTCCGCGGTCTGCTCGGCGAGGGCCGCCAGCAGGGCCCGGTCCAGCGGCTTGTACGCCAACTCGGTCCCGATGCGCTCCCGGTACTCCTCGGCCACGGTGTCGTAGCTGCGGCGCACCCGGCCGCGCCCGTCGCCCCCGCTCACAGGTGCTTCCCCGCCTCTCGTACCGACAGCGGCGACAGCCGCTCCCCCGACTCCGCGAGGAACGCCCGCACGGCGCCGGGATCGGTGCGGGCGTACGCGCGCAGTGCCCAGCCGATCGCCTTGCGGATGAAGAAGTCCCGGTGGTCCGCCTGACGCAGGCAGTAGCGGAACAGCCGGGCGGGGTCGGTGTCCGCCTTGTACGTCAACTGGTGCAGCAGCGCGGTGCGGGCGAGCCAGAGGTCGTCGCCGGTGATCCACTCGTCCATCACGTCCACCAGGGCGGGGCCGGCGGCCACGAGCCGTCCGACGACGTGCGCGGCGAGCAGGTCGACGGTGTCCCACCACGGCTCCGTCGTGATCAGGTGCCGGGCCGTGCCGAGGAAGTCCGGTGAGCAGCGCCCCACATGACGGCGCAGGTAGTCCACGGCGAAGTAGCGGTACTCCCGTTCGGGGAGCGCCCAGCAACGCAGGGCGACGGCCGTGCAGTCCCCCTCGTCCGGGCGCGGCGTGCCCGCGAGCACGGCGCGGGACAGGGTACGCCGGGCCGGCGTGGCGATACCGAGGAACGGGAACGCGTCCCGCATGTACGCCGCCGCCGAGGCGGCCCGCACCGGGTCGGCGGCGGCACCGTACGCCGAGCTCAGCCGGGGCAGCACGAGGTCCGCGAGGGCGCTGTCCGGCAGGACCGGGGCGGGAGGGGCCATGGCCCTACGGTACGCGGCGGCACCGGAGCGACATCCTCCTCCGCTAGGCTCGCAGGATGTCCGAGGTCACCGTCCTCTCCCGACCGCGTTCGCGACCGGCGTCGTGGGCGCGGCTGGCGCTGCTGGTCGTCCTCCTGTCCGGGGCCGCGGCCTCGGTGCTGGTGTGGGAGCCCCAGCGGCTGCTCGCGCACGGCTGGCCCGCGCAACTCACGGGCGCCGCGGCCGTGGTGCTCTTCGCCGCCGGCTACGGGCTCTGCGCCCTCGCCTTCGTACCGCGCCCCCTGCTCAACGTCGGCGCGGGAGCGCTCTTCGGTGCCCAGGCGGGAGTGCCCGCGGCCCTCGCCGGCACGGTGCTCGGTGCCGGCCTCGCCTTCGTCCTCGGCCGCCTCCTCGGGCGGGACGCGCTGCGCCCGCTGCTCCGCGGCCGGGTGCTGCTCGCCGCGGACCGCCAGCTCAGCGAGCACGGTTTCCGCACGATGCTGGCGATGCGGCTCTTCCCCGGGGTGCCGTTCGCGGCGGCCAACTACAGCGCGGCGGTCTCGCGGATGCGCCTCGCGCCCTTCCTGCTGGCCACGGCGCTGGGAAGCGTGCCCAACACGGCGGCCTACGTCATCGCCGGCAGCCGCGCCGCGACGCCGACGTCACCGGTCTTCCTCGTCGCGATGGGCTTCATCGCGGTCACCGGCCTCGCCGCCGTCGTCGTCGCCGCCCGCACCCGCCGCAAGCGCTGACCCTCCGGGCGGGGCGGGGGCGCGGCCGGGGCCGCAGACGCCAGGGCCACCGTCACGGCCGGTAGACCGTGCCGGGGCGCGGTACGGCGGGAGCCATCAGCTCGGAGACGGTCACGAGGACGTAGCCCCGGCGGCGCAGGGCGTCGACGATCCCGGGGACGGCGGGGATCGTGCCCCGGTAGCGGTCGTGGAGGAGGATGATCCCGTCGCGCTTCGTCTGGTCCAGGACCCGCCGGGTGATCAGCGCGGTGTCGGTCGTGGCGTAGTCCTTCGCGGTGACGCTCCACAGCACCTGGGCCAGGCCGAGTTCCCGCATGACCGCCGAGACGTCGTCGTCGGTGCGGCCCTGCGGTGGGCGCATCAGGGTGGGGGCGTGTCCGGTGATCCTGCGGACGTCGTTCTGGACCGGGGTCAGTTCGTCGCTCACCTGCCGCGCGTCCAGTTCCGTGAGCACCTTGTGCGACCAGGTGTGGTTGCCTATTTCGTGGCCATCGCGCGCCATGCGCCGCAGGGTCTGCGGATAGGTGTCCGTGTGGCCTTTCCCCTGGACGAAGAACGTGGCGCGGACCGTCTTCTCCGCGAGAATGTCCAGCAGTTTCGGCGTGGTGGCGCCGGGCCCTCCGTCGAAGGTGAGCGCCACGCATTTCTCGACGGTGCAGTCGGGGGCGGGGCGGTGGCTGCCGGCCCGGGCCGCGCGCTGGGCGGCGGCGCGTGCGTCGGCCGGTGACGTCACTCCGTGGAGGGTGCTGCATCCGCTGGTCACGGCGATGGAGGCGATGGAGGCGACGGCGGCCAGTACGACGGCGACCCGGGTCACCGGCCGCGGTGCGGCGGGGACTCCGGCCCGGGTGAAACGTCGGGAATATTTCCTGGGATTCATGACCGGAAAGGTACGGACCGCGGGGAACCCGGGAATTCGACTGCGGGTACGCGCCTTTTCCGTCCGAAGGAACGATGCACACCGGGCGTCCCCATACTTTGGTATAGAAGTCTATCAAGGGGGCCCGTATGTTTTGATGCGGACCGGGGACGGCGTTTACGGTTGCGTGCGTGATCGATGTGAGACGGGCCCTGCTCGGGCACCCGCGGCTCATGGACGCGGGCGTGGTGGTCGCGGCCGCCGGGCTGACGGTTTTCGTCGTGCGGGTCCAGCAGTCGGGTCTGCACGTGTACCCGCAGCTGTCCAGCGGTGCCTTGCTCACCTCGCTGCTGCCGATCTCCTGGCGGCCGTCCCAGACGGCGCTGATCCCGCTGCTGGCCTGCGCGGCCCTGTTCTGGCGCAGGCGTCACCCGGTGGCGCTGGCCCTGGTCCTCGTGGCGCTGTCGGTCGTCTGGCCCGTGGTCGTACCGCTGCTGGTGGCGCTGTTCACCGTGGCCGCCACCCGCCCCCTGCGCACCACGCTCCGGGTCACCGGCGTGGCCCTGCTGCCCGTGCCGGCGCAGTTCTCCGCGACCTCGTACACCGGGCCCCTCACCTCCGCCACGGCCGTGTCGGCCGTGGCGTTCGTGGGCGGTGCCGTCGGCTGGGGCCTGTACGTCGCCGGAGTGCGGGAGAGGGCCGCACGGGCGGAGCGGGAGGCGGACCTGCGCGCCGAGCAGGCCCGGCAGCACGCCCGGGAGGAGATCGCCCGGGAGATGCACGACGTGCTGGCCCACCGGCTGACCCTGCTCAGCGTGCACGCTGGGGCGCTGGAGTTCCATCCCACGGCGTCGCCCGCCCAGGTCGCGGAGGCGGCCGGTGTCATCCGGCAGAGCGCCGGACAGGCCCTGGAGGACCTCCAGGACGTGCTGCGCGTCCTGCGCACCCCCACGGTCCATGCGCACACCGAGCCCCCGCAGCCCGCCGTGGCCGACATGGACCGGCTGGTCGAGGAGTCGCGCGCGACCGGCGCGACCGTCGAGGTGCACCGGGACACGGAGGACCTGGCCACCATGGACCCCACCACGAGCCGGGCCGCGTACCGCATCCTGCAGGAAGCCCTCACCAACCACCGCAAGCACGCGCCGGACGGCCCGCTGCGGCTGTCGCTGACCGGCGGGGCCCGCGAGGGGCTGACCGTCACGGCCCGCAACCCGGTGCCGCAGGAACGCGCCGCACGTCCCGAAGGCGCCGGCCAGGGCCTGGTCGGGATGAACGAAAGGGCGGTCCTGGCCGGCGGCAGCATGCGCCGTACCTTCACCCCCACCGACTTCGCCCTGGAGATCTGGCTGCCATGGACGAGGTGACCCGCGTCCTGATCGTGGACGACGACCCGCTGGTGCGCTCCGGCCTGCGCATGATGCTGTCCGGGGCACAGGACGTCGAGGTGGTCGCCGAGGCCGCAGACGGTACGGAGGTCCTGCCGCTGGTCGACGCGCACCGGCCCGACCTCGTCCTGATGGACATCCGCATGCCACGGATGGACGGCCTGAGCGCCACGGCCGAACTGCGGCGCAGGCCCCGGCCGCCCGAGGTGCTGATCCTGACCACGTTCACCACGGACGGCTACGTCCTGGAGGCGTTGCGGGCCGGGGCGGCGGGCTACGTCCTCAAGCACACGCCCCCCGCCCAGATCGTCGCCGCGGTGCGGAACGTCGTGGCGGGCGAACCGGTCCTGTCACCGGCCGCCGTCAAACAGCTCATCGGCGCCGTCACCGCCGCCGGTGGCGGGGGCACCGCCGCGCGCCCCGACGACCGGGGCGAGGCGGAGCGGCTGCTCGGCCTCCTGGGGGAGCGGGAGCGGGAGGTGGCGCTCGCCGTGGCACAGGGCAGGACCAACGCCGAGATCTCGGCGTCGCTGTACATGAGCGTCCCCACGGTGAAGGCACATGTGTCCCACATCCTCACCAAGCTCGATCTGAACAACCGGGTCCAGATCGCCCTGGTGGTGTACCGGGCCGGCCTCGCCTGACGGCGGGTCAGTCCGCCTGGTTCGCCTGGTCCGCCTGGTCCGCCTGGCGCAGCCCGGCGACGAGGAGCGCGACCAGGCGGCGCGCGTCGTAGCGGGGATCGCTGTCCGCGCCGATGCAGAGGTTGCCGACGCCGCGCATGAGCGCGTACGCCTCCAGGTCGGAGCGGATCTCGCCGGACGCGGCGGCGGCGGCGAGCAGCCCGGCGCACACGGGCACGAGGCGGTCGAGGAAGGAGGCGTGCAGCGTCTCGAAGCCGGCGCTGTCGGACTGCAGCACCGCGGCGAGTCCGTGCTTGGTCACCAGGAAGTCGACGAACAGGTCGATCCACCGCGCCAGTGCGGCGTGCGGGGTGGCGCTGCTGGCCAGCAGGGCGGGTCCGGCCTCGGCGCAGGCGTCGACCTGGTGCCGGTAGACGGCGGTGATCAGATCCGCCCGGGTCGGGAAGTGGCGGTAGATCGTGCCCGTCCCGACGCCGGCCCTGGCGGCGATGTCGCGCACCGGCGCCTCCACGCCCGAGGCGACGAAGGCGGCGGCCGCCGCCTGGAGCAGCGTCTCCTCGTTGCGCCGGGCGTCGGCCCGCTTGGACCGCGGCGCCCGCCCCGTGCCCTTGTCGCCGTCCTCCATCACCGCGCCACTCCTTCCACGACCGGCCTTGCCAACCGGAACGTCGTTCCGTATCGTTAGCGGAACAAGGTTCCGTTTGCTCATCATGCCAGGGCGCACGCCCCGGGACCAAGCCGTGCGCGCTTCCGCCGCACGCAGCCACCACACCCCACCCGCAAGGGAGAACACGGTCATGCAGTACCGCACCCTCGGCCGCACCGGCGTGCAGGTCAGTTCCCTCGCGCTCGGCGCGATGAACTTCGGCAGCATCGGGCGCACCACCCAGGACGAGGCCACCGCCCTCGTCGACGCCGCCCTCGAGGCCGGGATCAACGTCATCGACACCGCCGACATGTACGGCGCCGGAGAGTCGGAGGAGATGGTCGGCAAGGCCCTCGCCGGCCGCCGCGACGACATCGTGCTGGCCACGAAGGCCGGCATGCCGATGGGCGACGAGCGCAACCAGCGCGGCAGTTCACGCCGCTGGCTGGCCAGGGCCCTGGAGGACAGCCTGCGCCGGCTCGGTGTCGACCACGTCGACCTCTACCAGGTCCACCGGTGGGACCCGGCCACCGGCGACGAGGAGACCCTGTCGGCCCTGACCGACCTGCAACGCGCGGGCAAGATCCGCCACTTCGGCTCCTCGACCTTCCCCGCGTACCGCATCGTGCAGGCCCAGTGGGCCGCCCGCGAGCACCACCTGAGCCGGTACGTCACCGAACAGCCCGGCTACTCGATCCTGCAGCGCGCCGTGGAGACCCATGTGCTGCCCGTCACCGAGGAGTACGGCCTGGGCGTGCTGGCGTGGAGCCCGCTGGCCTCGGGCTGGCTGTCCGGCGCGGTCCGCGAGGGCCGGCCGGTCACCACCAGCCGTTCCACATTCCTGCCGGAACGCTTCGACACCGCCCTGCCCGCCAACCGGGCCAGGCTCGACGCCGTCGAGAAGCTGGCCGCACTCGCGGCCGAGGCCGGCCTGACCATGGTCCAGCTCGCCCTCGGCTTCGTGACGGCGCACCCCGCCGTGACCGCCGCGATCATCGGCCCCCGCACACCGGACCACCTGCGGGCACACCTCGCCGCCGCGGACACCGTGCTCTCCGCCGACGTGCTGGACGCGATCGACGCGATCGTCGCCCCCGGTCTCGACCTCGCCCCGCACGAGAAGTTCGACACCCCGCCCGCACTGCTCGACCCGTCCCTGCGCCGCCGCAGCCGTCCGTGACGCCCACGGGCCCGGACCGGACGTACGGCGCGGACCGGACGACCGGTCCGGGCCGGACGTACGGCGGGACGACGCTCAGCCCTGGGTGACGCCCGGCCAGTCGGCGTAGCGGATGCGGGAGATCTCCAGGACCTCGCCGGTCGTGCCCCATTCGTCCTTGCCGAGGCGGGCCAGCGGACGGAGCTTGCGCACGTCGGGGTGGCCCTCGAACATCACGGCCTCGGAGACGGCGGCGTGGACGACGCGGCCGAAGACCACGGTCGAGTCGCCGAGGGTGACCGTGCTGTGCAGTTCGCACTCCAGGGCGACGGGCGAGGCCGCGACGCGCGGCGGCTTGACCGCGCGGCTGGGCTCACGGGCGATGCCGACCGCGTCGAACTCGCTGACGCCGCGGGGGAAGTCGGTGCCGGTGGCGTTGATCTGCTCGAAGAGGTGCTCGGGCGCGAGGTTGACCACGAACTGCCGGGTCTCCTCGATGTTGCGCAGCGAGTCCTTCCGCCCCACCGAGGTGAACTGCACGACCGGCGGGCTGACGCAGGCGACGGTGAAGAAGGAGTGCGGGGCGAGGTTGGCCGTCCCCGCCTCGCTGAGCGTCGAGACCCAGGCGATGGGGCGCGGGACGACCACCGAGGTCAGGAGCTTGTAGAACGGGGTCCGGCCCATGGCCTCGGGATCGAAGTCGATACGCATGGCCGCCAGTATCCCCCTCGGCGGGTGCGGAACGTAACCGGCGCCTCCACCCCGGCCCGACGCGAGGCCGCCACGAAGGTGCCTGGTACCGGCCGGCACGAGTCCCCGTCGCGCGAACGGTACGAAATGCCCATTCCGCCGCAGGCGCGCAGCGGCCGCATCACCCTGAACCTCGACGTGGAGTCGGCCGCGCACCTCCCCCGACGACCGGACGATGCGGCCCACCGCACCGGGCCAGAAGGCCGTGCGGGGCGAGCGGACGCCCGCCCCGCACGGCCGGATGGCCGACGACAGTTCACGTTCGGTGCTCTGGTCCTCTCGTGCGCGCCCGCCGACGGGCTCCGGAACACCTCACCGCGCCTGTCGTCGACCCACCGTGAGCGGCACCTGCGGCTTCGTTGCGGCCGTGAAGGAGCCGGAGTCGAACTGGTTGATCGCTGACTGCGTGACGTCGTGGGACGTGGAGAAGATGCCCGCGTCCTGCTGCGCCGCCGCGGAGGCCAACGTCACGGGCTGACCGATCGGGACGTAGTTGGCGCCGTCGTAGGAGTACGAGGCACTGAACGAGGTGCCCGACCGGGTGAGCTTCACCCAGATGGGGCGGTAGATGTCGACGCCGGCGCGGGCGTCGGTGTCCAGGTACCCGTCGCCGTTGGCGTCCCACTCGAACACGACGCCGTTGCGGGCGGTGACCGCGACGACGGCGTACCCGGGCGAACTCCCTGCCTTGGTCATGTCGTTGCGGACCATGACCCCGGACTTGGCCCAGGCGTTGGCGTCGTTGACCGACACGACCCGGGTGGACACGCTCGAGTCGGCGTTGATCGAGCCGGACCGGTAGATCGAGCCGAACTGGTCGTCGTGCTGACCGCCGGCGCCCCACACGTCGGCGCCGGCCGCCGCGATCCCGAATCCGCCGCCGCGCTGGCCGAAGTACAAGCTGACGGCCGAACCTCCGGACGTGCGCAGGCCCGGTGCGACCGGTGCGTCGGCCGCGCACCCGCTGAAGCCGAACTGGTTCGCGTTGAGGGACGTCCGGTACTGCGGCGCGACACCCGCCTGGCAGATCACGTCCCGTGCGCCCGCGGGCCAGTTGGCACCGGCGACCTTCACGTTGTTGATCAGCTGGTTGTTGTGCGCCCCGGCGTTCGGCGTCGAGGCACCACCCGAGTTGTACCAGTTGTTCTGGATGACGTTGTCGCTGGTGTTGTTGCGGAGGCTGTACGCGTTGGTGAAGAGGAAGGAACCGCCCTGGACCACGTTGTTCTCGTAGGTCATCGAGCGCGAGCCCTCGTCGAGGTAGAGGCCGACTCCCGAGATGTTGAACAGGTAGTTCCTGGCGACCACGCTTCCCGGGCTGGCGGAGAGGTTGTAGACCGATCCGCCGTCGGCGAAGCGCGCCTTGGTGTTGTGCACGAGGTTGCCCTCGACGCGGTTGTCCTTGAGCGTCGTCGGCGTCGTGTACTGCGTGTTCCACTTGTAGTAGCCGCGGTCGACGTAGTCGTTCGAGCCCCCGGCGTCGTTGATGCCCCAGCCGTAGCCCGTGTCGATGCCGTCGTAGGGGACGTTGGAGACCTCGTTGTGCAGGATGCGGGCGCCCGTGACGTAGGTGCTGAGGATGCCGCTGTTGTCCTTGTAGTCGACCGCCACGCGATTGATCGTGTTGTCGGATATCAGGATGTCGTGGTTGGTCATCCTCGGGTCGCTCGGGTGGTGCGCGTCGGGCAGCACGCCGCCGACCGCGACGCCGTGGCCGCTGTTCTCCGTGAACCGGTTGCCGACCACCTCGATGTCGCCGGCGCCCAGCCCGACACCGGTCACCGTGGCGTTGGCGTCGTTCCCGATGCCCAGCGCCGACTGGCCGAGGTTGGTGAACGTGTTGCCGGTGAACGAGATGCGGCTGGCGGCGGAGACCTGCACCGCGGCGGGCTCCTGGTACCAGCTGGTGCGCGCCCGTTCGAACATCTCGCAGCCGCGCGAGCAGCTGGTGAAGGCGTCGGCGGGGCGGTAGTCGTAGGCGCCCTTGATGAAGAGGCCGTTCTGCTGGTCCGCGTACCCGTCGGTCGAGGGGCCGAGCCAGGAGGTTCCGGAGAACTGGATGCCCTTGAAGGCAAGTCCGGTCACCGGCTTGTCGTACGTCCCGCCGATGCTGACCAGCGACTCCATGCGGGGCAGCTCGATGTCGAGCCGGTTGGGGTCGACCCCGTCCGCCGGCTTGTAGTAGAGCTTCCCGGCACTCGGATCTATGTACCACTGGCCGACCTGGGTCAGGAAGCTCAGCGAGTTGTCGAGGTACCAGCTCGGACCGGCCAGGAACGAGTTCTGGACGGTGTCCCAGCCCCAGGTGTTGTTGTCCCACGCCGGCTGGGCCATCGTGATCTCGGTGGCACTGATGCTCTTGACCGGCGAGTAGCGGTTCGTGAAGTCGCCGAGGGACTCGAACTCGATGCGCCCCTGGTCGGGGAGCGTGGCGAGGTAGCTCAGGGCCGGGTTCTTGATGGTGAGACCGGTCGCGGTGGGAGTGACGTCCGCGTTGGCCAGACGGATGGCGGCGCGAGGGGCGATCACGCCGTTCACGTAGAGCTGGCGGGTGTCCAGGCCGCTGGGGGTGTCCGCCTCCCAGATGCCCGACCCTGCCCCGGACTTGGACCAGCCGGTGACCTTCGAGGCGCCTGTGATGACGGGGTGGGCGCCCGGGGCGGCGGCCCATTCGACGGTGTGGTCGCCGCCGTCGTCGCCGGGTCCGAACCGGAGGGGCTCGGAAAGCCGGTAGGTGCCGTCGGCAAGCTGGACGGTCACGTCACCGTGCTTGGTGGCCGGGCCGACGACATGCTGCGCCCGCTCCAGCGAGCACGGCTGCGACCGGCTGCAGTGTCCGGCGTCCTTGCCGTCCGGCGCTGCGAAGTACTCCGTCCGGGGCGCGGCTTGCGCTTGGAGGGGAATGAGCGCTGATGCGATGAGGGCGCCGGCGCCGAGCGCCGCGAGGGCGCCTGCCCTGCGCCTCCATCGTCTGCTCACCGAGCGTGTCGAGTCTGACGTCGATGTCATGTTCGATCGCTTCCTGTGATAGGGGCGTTGATGCCCGACACAGAGTTAGCATACGTATGATGTTTGCAACAAGATTCATGTGACGTATGACTTGGAATCCCGGAGGACTAGCGTGTCCGCATCGGGTCCGGGACGAGCCCTGTGACGTGCAGCTCCTCCCACAGCGCCTCCGGGATCACCGCCCGGTACCGCGCGACATTGCTTCGCACGTGTTCCTGAGTGCGCATCCCCGTCACCACCGAGACGACCGCGGGATGGCGCAACGGGTACTGGACGGCGGCCTCGGGAAGCTCCACGCCGTGCCGCTCGCAGACGGCGGCGATGCGGGCGGCGCGTTCGACGACGGCCCGCGGCGCCGCCCCGTAGTCGTAGGGCGCCGAGCCGTCCACGGCCTTGGTGCTCAGCAGTCCGGAGTTGTAGACCGCCGCCGCGACGACGCCGACACCGCGGGCGACGGCGACGGGCAACAGGTCGTCCAGCGCCGATTGGTCGAGAAGGGTGAACCGCCCGGCGACCATCACCACGTCGACGTCGGTCCGCCTCACGAACTCGGCCGGCATCGCCGCCTGGTTCATGCCGGCGCCGATGGCGCCGACGACGCCCTGGTCCCGGAGCTCGGCCAGGGCGGCGATCCCGCTCGACGATGCCTGCTCCCAGTGGTCGTCCGGATCGTGCAGGTAGGCGATGTCGAGCCGGTCCGTCCCGAGCCGCGCCAGTGACTCCTCCACGGAACGAAGGATCCCGTCGCGGCTGAAGTCCCAGACCCGCTTCTTCGTCGCCGGCACGACGAACCCGTCGTCGTCGAGCAGGTGACTCGTGTCAGGGCTGTCCACAAGCAGGCGCCCGACCTTCGAGGAGATGACCACACCCGGCCGGGCGGCCGCGTGCAGGGCCTCCCCCAGGCGGCGTTCGGACAGCCCGAGGCCGTAGTGCGGCGCGGTGTCGAAGTAGCGGATCCCTTCCTCGGCCGCGGCTGCGACGGCGCGTTGCGACTCGTCGTCGGTCGTCTGGGTGAAGAGGTTGCCGAACTGGGCTGCGCCCAGGCCCAACTCCGTGAGCTGGTGCCCGGTTCGCAGTCCTCGGGTCGGCAGCGTCCGTTCCGTGGATGCGCGGTCGCGCGTCGGTGGCTTGCTGGTCACAGGGTCGAATGTCACAGCGACAGCATACGTATGATGTTTACTGTTAGGCTGCGCGGGCTGTGGGCCGGTGCGGCCCGCGACAGAGCGAGGAGGAGCCGATCGGCATGTTGACGGCACGTTACACAGGCGCGCGCACGATGACGGTCGAGGAGCGGGAACCTGCTGAGCCGCGTGCGGGGGAGGTCCGGGTCGCCGTGGCCTACGTCGGGATCTGCGGCACGGACCTCCACGTGTTCCACGGGGACATGGACGGTCGGGTCGGCGAGTCGGCGACGATCGGACACGAGATGTCGGGCACGGTCGTCGCCCTCGGCCCCGGCGTGGAGGGCTGGTCGGTGGGTGATGCGGTGACGGTCATGCCGCTGGCCTGGGACGGCACTTGTCCGGCCTGCCGTGCGGGGAACGAGCACATATGCCAGAACCTGGACTTCATCGGCATCGACAGCCCCGGAGCCCTCCAGGAGTACTGGAACGTACCGGCGTCGACACTCGTGCGGCTGCCCGCGGGGATCTCGCTGCGGGACGCCGCGCTCGTCGAGCCCGTGGCGGTGGCGGTACACGACGTACGGCGTTCGGAACTCGGCCCGGGCGACAAGGCGTTCGTTGTCGGTGCGGGCCCGATCGGCGTCCTGATCGCGATCGTCGCTGCCGCGTTCGGTGCCGAGGTCGTGATCGCCGAGATCGACCCGACCCGGCGGGCAGCCGCCGAGGAGATGGGGCTGACGACGCTGGACCCCTCGTCGGTCGACCAGGTCGCCTGGGTGGAGGAGTGGACGGACGGCGCCGGAGCGGACGTCGTGTTCGAAGTCTCCGGCTCGGCCGCGGCCGTGCTCGGCGCCACCGGCCTGGCGAAGGTCCGTGGCACGCTCGTGGTGGTGGCCATCCACTCGCAACCGCGGCCCGTCGACCTGCACCGCGTGTTCTGGCGGGAGCTGAGGTTGCTCGGTGCGCGGGTCTACCAGCGCCACGACTTCGAGCGCGCCATCGAGCTCCTGGCCGAGGGCGCCATCCCGGCCGAGAAGCTCATCACGGGCATCGTGCCCCTGAGGGAGGTCGAAGCGGCCTTCGGTGTCCTCGAGGCCGGGCAGGCGATGAAGCTGCTCGTCGAGGTGAGCGCGTCATGAACCCGTTCGACCTGACCGGGCGCCTCGCTGTCGTGACGGGGGCCAAGCGTGGCATCGGGTTCGCCGTCGCCGAGGCCCTGGCGGCTGCCGGTGCCGACATCGTCGGAGTCTCCGCCACCCTCGATCCGGCGTCATCGGCGATCGGCGACCGCGTGCGCCGGCTCGGCCGTGAGTTCTCGGGACACCGCGTCGACTTCACGGACCGGCGGCAGGTGACCGGGTTCGCGGAGGAACTCGCCGCAGGCGAGCGCCTGGTGGACATCCTGGTCAACAACGCCGGCACCATCCGCCGCGCTCCCGCCGCCGAGCACCCCGTGGAATGGTTCGACGAAGTGCTCGAAGTCGACCTCACCAGCACGTTCGTGCTCAGCCAGGTTCTCGGGCGGCGGATGCTGGAGGCACGGCACGGACGCATCGTCTTCACCGCCTCGCTGCTCTCGTTCCAGGGCGGGATCAACGTGCCGGGCTACGCGGCGGCCAAGTCCGGCGTGGCGGGCCTGATCCGGGCGCTCTCCAACGAGTGGGCAGGACGCGGTGTGACCGTCAACGGCATCGCCCCGGGCTACATCGCGACCGACAACACCCAGGCGCTTCAGGACGACCCCGACCGGTCCCGCGCGATCCTGGAGCGGATCCCGGCGGGGCGGTGGGGAACGGCGGAGGACATCGCGGGCGCCGCTGTGTTCCTGGCGTCGGACGCCGCGCGCTATGTCTCCGGGACCATCCTGCCGGTCGACGGTGGCTGGCTCGGCCGATGAAGCTTTCGCACGCCCGTCGGTGGTGACAACGCTCCCGCGAGAAGCGGTGCGGGCAGCAACGTTGCCACAGGGCCGGCCGGCTCGGCATCGAGGCGCTCTGGAGGCGCCGGCGGCCGCCTGACCGTCGATCAGGACCTGGGCGGCGGCGCGGTCGCCGGTGGCCGCGGCGGTGACCGCCACCCCCTGCGGCGGACCGAGGTCGCGCCGGCGGGGGAAGAATGCACTGACCCGGTCCCACGGCCGGAGGTCGCGGGGCCCCGCCCGCACGTGATGGCGTTGTCGACGAGGTGGCCGATCGCGTCCGGTATCGCCCGGTGGCCGTACGCCTCCGGCTGCCCACCCCGGCCGTGCAACCCGTCGGGGTGGGCAGCAGCGGCCGGACCACGGCCCACTTCTCTCCGTCATGTCCGAGGGACGCCCCGAACACGGTCCTGGTGATCGGCCGCGTCCCCGAATCGGTGGGCGACGCAATCACACGTCGGTGCCGCCGAGTTGCCGAACGGGACAACCGTCGACGCCCACCCCTCAAGACGATGCACCTCAAGCTCGTGACAAACATCATACGTATGCCCTACAGTCCAGGCGCGGAGTCGTCAACGAAGTCGACAAGACAAGGACATCCCATGGTCGGAATCCACTCTGTGGTGCGTTCGCGCCGTAAGGCGTCGACCGTCGCCGTGTTGTGCGCCGCAACGGCGCTCCTGACCCTCGCTGGTTGCGGCGGTGAAGGCAGCTCGGCGAACGGGGCGTACGGGTTTCCCGAAGCCAAGCAGGAGGCCTCCTCGACGATCACCGTCTGGGTGGACGCGGACCGACAGGCTGCCGTGAAGGCGTTCCAGACGGCGAACCCGGACACCAAGATCAAGGTCGTCACCTATGACGGGGCGGCCAACGGGTCCAACTCCTTCCGGACGAAGATGCAGCTCTTCGACCGCGCCGGCAGCGGCTGGCCCGACGTCGTCTTCTCCAGCCAGAACAACGACGCGGCATGGGCCAGCCAGAAGAGCAACGGCAAGCAGGCCTTCGCGGCCGTGCTGGACAAGGGCCTGGTCCCGAAGGACACGCTCGGCAACTTCACCGAAGGCTCGCTCAACCCCTGCACGGTGGAAGGCCGCGTGTACTGCCTGCGCAACGACCTCGCCCAGGCGGTGCTCTGGTACAACAAGTCCCTGCTCGACAAGTTCGGCTACGCCGTCCCCACCACGTGGGAGGAGTACCAGGCGCTCGGCGAGAAGGTCGCCAAGGAGCACCCCGGCTACATCGTCGGGACGGCCGGCGACGCCTGGACGCCCGAGGTGTTCATGTGGGGGAGCAAGTGCCAGGCCAATGACGTGCCCGGCCCCAAGTCCCTCACGGTGAAGACCGACTCGACCGAGTGCAAGCGGGCCGCCTCGCTGCTCGACACCCTCCGCGACAACGGGACCGTGCCGGTGGTCAGCGTGTTCACCCCCGAGTTCCTGAAGAAGTACTCGGGCAAGGTGCTGATGATGCCGGGTCCGGCCTGGTATGCCGGCGCGATATTCAACAACCCCCAGTCGCTCAACGTGCCGGCCGGGCAGCTCGGCGTCGCCGCGCCGCTGCCGTGGAAGGGCGAGAGCGGGGCGGTGACGGGCAACGTGGGTGGCGGAACCTGGTTCGTCTCCAGCCATTCGAAGAACCTCAAGGCCGCCGAGAAGTTCCTGCAGTTCGTCACCACCGCCGACGAGTACCAGGTCGATGTCGCACCGGGTTACCCGGCCTACGCGCCGGCCGCACAGAAGTGGGTCGCCAAGCAGGAGGCGAGCAAGTACTACGCCACCCCGCTGCAGCCGGTGGTGACCGCGGCGTCGCAGGTCTGGGACGGCTGGGGCTACCCCATGTTCAGCCAGGAGGCGATCTGGGCGAAGACGATCACCCCGGGGGTCACGGGCGGAAAGTCGATCGTGGACCTGCTGCCGGACTGGCAGACGGCCAT
This sequence comes from Streptomyces sp. PA03-5A, assembly GCF_033792725.1. Classification (NCBI taxonomy): domain Bacteria; kingdom Bacillati; phylum Actinomycetota; class Actinomycetes; order Kitasatosporales; family Streptomycetaceae; genus Streptomyces; species Streptomyces sp. PA03-5A. The sequence continues at coordinate 71,382 of NZ_JARAVL010000011.1, forward strand.
CGAGAACCAGGCCAAGGTCAACGGATACAAGGTGAACTGATATGACCCTGGCTCCTCCGAGTGGCCAGCCGGCCGTCGACGCCTCAGGGCGTCGGCGGCCGGGCCGGGGCGGCGGCCGGGCGGCCGGCCGCGCCTTCGCTCGCAGTCCGATCGGCTATCTCTTCGTCTCGCCCTACGCGTTGCTCACCGTCGTCTTCGGGATCGTGCCGTCGCTCTACGCGCTGTTCCTGGCCTTCACGAACGCCGACGGCGGATTCGCGGGCTTCGACAACTTCACCACGGTCGTCGGCGACTTCCGGTTCTGGCCGGCCGTGTTCCACGTGACCACCTACCTCGTCATCTGGCTCCTTGGGCTGGTCGTCTTCGTCGTCGGCCTGGCGCTGGTGGTCCACGCCATCGGCGTGCGGTGGGTGAGCACGACCCTGCGCTTCGTTTACTACCTGCCCGGCGCGCTCGCGGGCGCGTCCAGCGTCCTGTTGTGGCTCTTCGTCCTCGATCCGACCGCCAGCCCCGTCAGCGGTCTGCTCAAGGCGATGGGGTTCGAGAGCTTCGTGCAGGTGATCCAGCCCGGCCACCTTCCGGCGATCTTCGCGATCATCGCGTTCTGGACCGGAGCCGGCGGATGGATCCTCATCATGTACGGCGCCCTCAACAACATCAGCACCGACGTGATCGAGGCCGCCCGCATCGACGGTGCGAACGCCGTCCAGATCGCGCTGCGGATCCAGCTTCCGATGCTGCGCAAATGGGTCGCCTACATGGGCGTCATGTCGCTCGCGGCCGGCACCCAGCTGTTCGTCGAGCCGCAGTTGCTCAGCCAGGCCAGCAACGCGGTGGTGCCCAACGACTACTCGCTCAACCAGCTGGCCTACCAGTACGCCTTCCAGCAGAACGACTTCAACGGCGCGGCCGCGATCTCGCTGATCCTGCTGGTCGTCGCACTCCTGCTGTCCTGGGTGTTCGTGACCCGCGGCGGCCTGTTCGAGAAGGAATGACCATGGCAGCACTCTCCGCCGGACGCCGCCGGCCAAGCCTCAGCGGGTGGAGCGGGCGGTCCATCGCAGGCGTCCTGCTCGTCGTCTTCGTCCTGTTCTTCGCCGTCCCGATCGTCTGGCTGCTGCTCGCGGTGACGAAGTCCTCGAAGACGCTCGTCGTCGCGGACCCGTTCTCGATCGGGTCGTGGTCGGACCTTGTCGCCAACTGGCACCAGTTGTTCGACTTCCAGGACGGTGCGGTGACGACCTGGATCGGGAACTCCGCGCTGTACGCGATCGGCGCTCTGGTGATCACGCTCCTCGTGAGCATCCCCGCCGGCTACGCGCTCGCGCTCACGGAGTTCAGGCTCCGGCAGGCGCTGCTGGTGCTGACGCTCGTCGTCATGCTGATCCCCAACACCGCACTGGTGCTGCCGATCTTCCTCGAACTGAACAGCGTCGGCCTGATCGGGAGCCCGCTGTCGGTGATCCTTCCGATGTCGTTCTTCCCGTTCGGCGTCTATCTCACCTACATCTACTTCTCGACCAGCATCCCTCGTGACATCCTCGCCGCCGCGCGCATCGACGGCTGCACCGGGTTCCAGGTCTTCACCCGGGTCGCCCTTCCGCTGGCCGCCCCGATCGTCGCCCTGGTGGCGTTCTTCAGCTTCGTACAGAACTGGAACAACTTCTTCCTCCCGTTCGTGATGCTGCCCTCGAGCGACGGCTACCCGATCCAGGTCGGGCTCACCTCGCTCCTGGCGTCGACCCCGGCTTTCAATCCCAGCTCCGCGGGATCCGACTCCGTCCAGCTGCCCACCCTGGCGCTGGGGACGATCGTGTCGATCCTGCCCGTCCTGGTCGTCTTCCTGTTCTCCCAGCGATTCCTGGTCGCAGGCATGACCGCTGGAGGAACCAAGGAATGACCACTCGCACCTGCAAGGAGAACCACCGCCGATGAAGATCACCGGGTACCGCAGTCTGAGCACCGTTCACGACTGGGGCAGAATCACCGGGGACGTCAACGGTGTCCAGCCCGGCCACGCCACGCCGGTCCCCGTCCTCATCATCGAGACCGACAGCGGAATCGAGGGAGTGGGCCTCGGGGCCCACGCCGACATCGCCCGTGTCTTCCCCGCGATCGAGGGCGACGACCCGCGCTCGGTCGTGGCGCTCTACGACCGCATGCTCGACCGGGTGTTCAAGGCCGGTCACTCAGGATCCACCTTCGGCACCATCGGGGCGGTCGACATGGCCCTCTGGGACATCAAGGCCAAGGCCGCCGACGAGCCGCTCTGGCGGACCCTCGGCGCCCGCGAGCGCTTTGTCCCGGGCTATGCGTCCGGTCTCGAGTACGGCCTGACCGACGAGGAACTCGTCCTCCTCTACGGCCGGTTCGCGGACCGCGGGTTCAAGGCCGGCAAGCTCAAGGGCGGCCGCGACCTCGACCGCGACCTGCCCCGGCTGGAGATCATGCGCGATGTCCTCAGCCGCAACTCCCGCCGGCCGGGGCTCATGTTCGACGCCAACGAGTCGTGGAACCACGCCCAGGCGGCCCGGTACGTCGCGGCCATCGAGGAGCGCATGGACCTCACCTGGGTGGAGGAACCGCTCCGCCGCTGGGATGCGGCCGGCATGGCCACGCTGCGTGGGAAGGTGCGCGCGGCGATCGCGACCGGCGAGAACCTCACCGGACTGGAGCAGTACCGTCCCCTGCTGGACGCCAACGCGGTCGACATCGTGCAGGTCGGCAACGTGTGGGGGATCACCCACTTCCTGCGCGTCGCAACGCTCGCGCACGCCCACGACCTGCCGGTGAGCCCCGTCGCGTACAACGCGAACCCGGTGGCGCACGCCGCCGCCGCCGTGCCGAACCTGCTGACCTTCGAAGTCCAGGACCTTCACTTCCCCGTCGGTCTCGACGTCGACCAGCAGTTCGACGACGGAGGCATCGTCCTGGGCGATCGCCCGGGCATCGGGATCATGGTGGACGAGTCCCGGATGTCACCGGCCGGCGCCGCGGCGCTCCTGCCCGCGGCGACCGGACCGCACATCCGGCCCGAACGCGCCGCCCTGCGGATGGTGGCCGAGCCGGACGTGATGGACGACCCGTTGTCCAGCGGAGGACGAACCTCGTGACCCGTCGACCCGAGCGCAGGGCCCTCGTCGTGGGTGTGCGGCCCGAGAAGCGCGAGGAGTACCTCGCGCTGCACCGTGCCGTGTGGCCGGGCGTCGAGCGAAAGCTCACCGAGTGCAACGTGCGCAACTACAGCATCTTCATCTTCGGCGACATCCTGTTCGCCTACTACGAGTACGTCGGCGAGGACCACGAGGCGGACATGCGTCGGATCGCCGAGGACCCGGTGTCGCAGGAATGGTGGACGCACACCGACCCGTGCCAGGTGAGAATCGCCGAGGAGCGTGATCCCGGGGCGCTGTGGCAGCCCGTCGAGGAAGTGTGGCACCTCGCATGACGGCCGGCATCGACGCCCATGTGCACCTGTGGGACCGGGCCGTGGACCCGCAGGACTGGATCGACACGGAGACCATGGCGCCGATCGCCCGCGACTTCGGCGCCTGGGACCTGAGCGGGATGCTGGCCTCGACCGGACTCGACGGTGCCGTGGTCGTGCAGTCGAGCAACAGCCTCGAGGAGAGCATCCGGCTCGCCGGGCTGGACTCGTCCGCCGTCGCCGGCCTCGTCGCGTGGGTCGACCTCGCGGCGGAGGTCGGACCTCAGCTTGACCGGATTCGCAAGGACGCCGCCGTCCCCGTCGTCGGGGTGCGGCATCTGGCCCACATCGACCCGGACCCGGAGTGGATGCTGCGCGAGGAGGTCGGCGCGGGCCTCGCGGTACTCGAGCGTGAGGGCCTGTGCTTCGACCTCGTCGTGCGTGAGTGGCAGCTCCCTCAGGCAACGCGCCTGGCCGCGCGCCACGGCGGACTCCGCTTCGTGCTCGACCACCTGGGCGGTCCGCCCGGGCCCGGGCAGGACAGGAGCACGTGGGCGTCGCGGCTGCGGGAGCTCGCGCGGCAACCGAACGTCGTCGCGAAGGTCTCGGGACTCACGTCGGGACTCGCCCCCGGATCATGGCGTGCGGCCGATCTCGCCGACCCGGTGGCGATCGCCCTGGGATCCTTCGGCCCCGAGCGTCTGCTCTACGGCTCCGACTGGCCGCTGGCTGAGCTCGGCGGGGGTGCGGCGCCCTGGAAGTCCGCTCTGGAAGCCCTGCTCGACGGGCTTTCCGCCGCGGAACGCGCGCGTGTGTTCGGCGGCAACGCTGCCGACGTCTACTCGCTCTTCTGATCGAGCGCCCGGCCGCGCGCCCGTGGCGCGTGGTCGGGCAGCCGACGACGCTCCCACGAGGTGTGGATGTGGTCGTGCATCGCCTTCTGGGCCGCGGCGACGTCCTTCCTTGAGATGGCGTCGACGATCGCCGCGTGTTCCTTCAGGGTCAGTGCGACCGCGTCAGGGGGGTCGATGCCCTGGTAGCGGCTGGACTCCGTGGCACGCTTGTACAGATGCTTGGCGATGTTCTCCGCCAGGCGGTTGCCGGAGATCTCCATGAGCGCGTAGTGGAACACCACGTCCGCCTGACGGAAGGAGTCCGTCTCGGACTCGCTTTCGCGCATCGTGGTCAACGCGTTCTCCAGCCTCCTCAACCCATCTGCGCTGCGGGAAGTGGCCACCGCTCCCGCCATCGCCGACTCGAGGCTCGCCCGCACGATCGTCAGCTCGTCGAGGACACCGAGCGTCGCGTCGTTGTCGATCAACGCGGACAGCACCACCGGATCGAGCATGTTCCAGTACCCCGGCGCCCGCACCTGGGTGCCACGCCCCTGGGAAACGATCACCAGGCCCTTCTCCTCGAGCCGCTTCACCGACTCACGCAGCACCGTGCGACTCACGCCGAAGTGTTCGCTCAGCGGACCCTCCGGGGGCAGCAACGCGCCTTCCTTCAACTGGCCCGTCACGATGAGGTCGACGAGCTCGGCAACGACTGCAACACCCAAGCGGCCGGCGGGCAGGCGTGGCGGGAACAGACGGTTCGAGGGCTGCGACTCGGATGGCATACGTATGACCTTATCGCTCCAGCAATCCGCGTCAGCAGAGGTTCATGGTTCATGACATGTCGCCGGCGTTACGTCCGGGTCGCAGAGGCGTTCCCGACGGACGAACAGGGCCCCGGCGTTTGCCCGGATCGTCTCGGCCTGGGGCGGGATCGAAGTCGAAACGCATGGCGCCCGGTACCCCGTCGCCGTCCGCGCCCGGTCACCAGGACACCTCGCGGATGGTCGCCTTGCTCTGCGGGGTCGTGGTGGCGACGATCTCGGAGCGGTGCCGGTCGCCGGAGAAGGTCACCGTCAGCTGCTGCGCCCCGTCACGCCGGGTGGAGACGGTGAACCCGCTGGCGGGCACGGCGGACACCAGGCACACGGCGTCCTCGCCGAAGCGCACCGAGGCCTGGCCGCCCTGGGACTGGAGGGTGTGGACCCCGGCGCCGCCGGTCCCGCAGTCGACGGGCGTGGCGGACGGGCGGGCGGTGCGGGTGGGGGGCGCGGTGGTGGCCGGCCGCACCGGGGTCCGGGTGGGCCGGCGCACGGTGGGGCTGGGGGTGCGCTTCGCGGCGGGGGACACCGGCGCGGACCGCGACGGCGAGGGCCGCGCGGGGGACGGGCTGCCGCCGGCGAGCGCGCTCTCGGGGATGTCCCGCGCGACGGGCGGCGTCGGGCGTGTCGAGCCCACCACGAAGCCCACCGTGAGCATGACCGCGGTCACGCTGACCGCGGTGCACGAGAGCCATATGACGACGTAGCGCAGGTACCGGGGCACGCCGCCATCTTTCCCGACCGGCTACTGTCCCTCCACATGGCATCCGTACTCCTGGTCGAGGACGACCCCGCGATACGCGCGCGGCTGGTCGAGGTGCTGACCGCGCACGGCCACATGGTGCACAGCTCGGCCTACGGCTTCGAGGCGTTGCGGCAGGCCGCGCAGCGCCCCCCGGACGCCGTGGTGCTCGACCTCGGGCTGCCGGACCTGGACGGGGTGGACGTGCTGCGGATGCTGCGCGGCATCTCACGGGTCCCGGTCCTCGTCACGACCGCGCGCGACGACGACAGCGAGGTGATCCGGCTGCTGAACGCGGGCGCCGACGACTACCTGGTGAAGCCGTTCTCCGGGGGCCAGTTGGTGGCCCGTCTGACGGCGGTGCTGCGCCGTTCGGCGATGGCGCCGGCGCAGCCGCAGGGCCCGGCCCCGGAGGGCGCGGCCGGCGCGCTGCGGGTGGGCGGTCTGCTGATCGACGTACCGGCCCGGGTGGCGTACCACGACGGGCGGGAACTGCGGCTGACGCGCCGGGAGTTCGACCTGCTGGCCTACCTGGCGGAGCACGTGGACCGCGTGGTGCCGCGCAGCCGCATCCTGGCGGACGTGTGGCAGCAGGCCTACGTGGAGGACCAGACGATCGACGTCCATCTGTCGGCGCTGCGCCGCAAGCTGGGCGAGCGGGCCTCGCAACCCCGCTACCTGCACACCGTGCGGGGCGTCGGCATCAAGCTGGTGACGCCGCGATGAGACGCGCCCTGGCCGGGGTGGCGCTGGCGGTGACGTCGATGGTGGCGCTGTCCTTCCTGATCCCGCTGGCGCTGCTGGTGCAGTCCGAGGCCCGTTCGCGGGCGACCACGGTCGCCGAGCAGCGGGCCGCGGCGCTGGCGCCGGTGCTCGCCCTCACCACGCGGCCCGCGGACGTCCAGCAGGCGGTGGCCGGGCTGGACTCGGGGGACCACCTGAGCGTGCGGCTGCCCGACGGGCAGGTCGTCGGGAAGGTGCACGCCTCCCAGGAGGCCCTGGACCGGGCGGCGGACGGACGGCGGACCGTGGCCACGGACACCTCCGCCGGCTGGGTCTACCTCCAGCCGGTGATCCTGGCCCGGGACCGGGTGGCGGTGGTGGAGGCCTTCGTCCCCCGGGCCGACCTGGACCGGGGGGTGAAGGCGTCCTGGGCGATGATGGCGTTGCTGGCGCTGGGCCTGGTGGCGGGGTCGGTGCTGGTCGCCGACCGGCTGGGCGCGCGCGTGGTGCGCGCGTCCCAGAGTCTGTCCCGCGCCTCGCGCTCGCTCGGCGCGGGGGAACTGGGCATCCGGGTGGAGCCCAAGGGGCCGCCGGAGCTGCAGGAGGCCGGGGTGGCCTTCAACACGATGGCCGACCGGGTCGTCGAACTGCTCGCCACGGAACGGGAACTGGTCGCCGACCTCTCGCACCGCCTGCGGACCCCGCTGACCCGGTTGCAGTTGGAGGCCGAGCGGATCGCCGCGCAGGTTCCCGGCTACCGGGACGAGGACCTGGAGGCCGCGATCGCGCACCTGGAGAGCGAGCTGGACTCGATCATCGACGCGGCCCGCACGCCGCTGTCGGCCTCGCCCGAGCGCCCGGGCCGCGCGCAGGAGTGCGACGCGTCGGCCGTGGTGCGCGGCCGGGTCGAGTTCTGGTCCGTCCTGGCGGCGCAGCAGGAGCGCGAGTGCCGGCTGGAGGCGACCGCGGAGGCGACCGCGGTCCCGCTCGGCGAGGACGACCTCGCGGCGGTCGTCGACGCGTTGATCGGCAACGTGTTCCGGCACACCCCGCAGGGCACCGCGCTGTCGGTGACGGTGGAGCGGACCGCCGCCCGGACGGTGCTGCTCACGGTGGACGACGCGGGGCCGGGGATCAGCGACCCGGACACCGCCCGGGCCCGCGGGGTGAGCGTCGGCGGCTCCACCGGCCTCGGCCTGGACATCGTGCAGCGGGCGGCGGCCGCCTGCGGCGGCGGCATGGAGATCACCAGGGGCCCGCTGGGCGGTACGAGGGTGCGGGTGACGCTCGGGCTCGCCGGCGGGCCGCCTGTGGGGGGAAGGAAAGCGGCCCGACGCGCGAGGCGTCACCCGCACCCGGCCTGAGGCCGACCGGCCGCCCCAGCTGACCGGCCGGTCGGCGGTTCAGCGGGGCGTGCCGAAGTCCTGGGTCCACCAGGGACCGTTGGACGACGTGTTCACGCCGACTCCGATCTGTTCGAAGGTGCAGTTGAGGATGTTCGCCCGGTGCCCCTCGCTGTGCATCCAGGCGTCCATCACGGCGGCGGCGGTCCGCTGGCCCACGGCTATGTTCTCGCCGAGGGCCGACCACTGGTACCCGGCCGCCTCGACGCGCCCGGCCATGGTGGACCCGTCGGGCCCGGTGTGGGAGAGCTCGCCCGAGCGGGCCATCACGTCCGTGTAGTCCTGGGCGGCCTCGGTGAGCCGGTCCTCCAGCGTCACCGGGCGGCATCCGGAGGAGGCGCGCTCCTCGTTGACCAGCCGGACGATCTCCTCGACCACCGAGTCGTCGGCGTCGGACCGCGAGGGCTGCGCCGCGACCGTCGTCGAGGCCGGTGACGGGGCCACCGTACGGGTCGGGGTGGCGGAGGGCCGCGGGGTGCGGGTGGGCCGCGAGGCCGGCTTGCGCCGCTCCGGGGTGGCGGAGGCGCTGGGGCTCGCGGTCGTCGGGCTCGGGCTCGCGGTCTCCGGGCGCGCGTCGGACGCGAGGGGGTCGTCGGCCTCCCGGTCGCCGGCCGCCAGCGAGGCCTCGTCCTTGCCGCCGTTGTTCCCGTACTGCGCACCGACCCCGACCAGGGCGCCCGCGGCGACCGTCGCCACCGCGGCGGCCAGCGGCCAGGACCGCGCCGAGGGGGCGCGGCGGGCGCGGTGTCGTTTCCTGTGGGAACTCATGCGCGGGGTACCTCCGGACGACGGGAACTCCACCGGGCACGTCCGAACGTGGTGTGCCGGGCACTGCGACCCTAGGCGCCCGTGGCGGAGAACTCGCCGGTCGGGGGCGGATCTTCAAGAACACATAAGGCTGCGCTCAGGTAAGGCACCGGTTCTCCCGGCCTTTTCCGTTCCGGGTGTGGGAACCGTCACACCGGGCCCGCGATGGGTGTCAGCACCCATATCGGCCCGGTTCGCCCGGATGAAAGGATGAGGATCCACGGGGGGCGAAACGGACGAGTAACGGGGCGGCGGCACGCCGTCCGTGAAGGGAACCGAGCTGTGCCTGCTCCGCGGATGAGCACGACACCATTGCCGGGCATCGGTGTCCGGTACGACCTCACCACGCGGGACCGGCGTCATCTGTCGGTGGTCGCCCACCGCGACGGATCGCGGACGGTGAACGTGTACCGGGCCGACGACCCGGACGCGTGCGCGCAGTCGCTGCGGCTGACCGGGCCCGAGGCGACGTCGCTGATCGACGCGCTGATGCCGACGCACCACAGCCCGAACCTGCTGCACACGACCGACCTCGGTCTGGTCGCCGAGCGCATCGAACTGCCCGTCACCTCGTACTGGAACGGCCGCCTGCTCGGCGAGACGCGGATGCGCACGGACACCGGCGCCTCCATCGTCGCCGTGCTGCGCAGGGCGGACGCGATCCCCTCCCCCGCACCGGACTTCCGCCTGGCCGGCGGCGACACGATGATCGTCATCGGCACCCGTGAGGGTGTCGAGGCCGCCGCCGCGATACTCGGGCGGGAGTGAGTCCTTGCACTCCGCGGTCTTCCTCATCGAATTCGGCGCCATCATCCTCGGTCTCGGCCTGCTGGGCAGGGTCGCCGGGCGGTTGCGCTTCTCCCCCATCCCCCTCTACCTGCTGGCCGGGCTCGCCTTCGGCGAGGGCGGGATCCTGCCGCTGGGCACCAGCGAGGAGTTCGTGGCGATCGGCGCCGAGATCGGCGTCATCCTGCTGCTGTTGATGCTCGGCCTGGAGTACACCGCGAGCGATCTGATCGGGAACCTGCGGACGCAGTACCCGTCGGGCCTGGTCGACATCGCGCTCAACGCCCTGCCCGGCGCGGTCGCGGCGCTGCTGCTCGGCTGGGGCCCGGTGGCCGCGGTGGTGCTGGCGGGCGTCACCTGGATCTCCTCCTCCGGGGTCATCGCGAAGGTGCTGGGCGACCTCGGGCGGCTCGGCAACCGCGAGACGCCGGTGATCCTGAGCATCCTGGTCCTGGAGGACCTGGCGATGGCGGTGTACCTGCCGATCCTCACCGCCCTGCTGGCCGGGGTCGGCTGGGCGGCGGGCAGCGTGACGCTGGCCGTGGCGCTGGGTGCCGCGGGCCTGGTGCTGCTGGTCGCGGTCCGCTTCGGGCGCGTGATCTCCCGGTTCGTCTCCAGCGACGACCCGGAGAAGCTGCTGCTCGTCGTGCTGGGCCTGACGCTGCTGGTGGCGGGCATCGCCCAGCAGTTGCAGGTGTCGGCGGCGGTGGGCGCGTTCCTGGTCGGCATCGCGCTGTCCGGGGAGGTCGCCGAGGGCGCCCATTCGTTGCTGAGCCCGCTGCGGGACCTGTTCGCGGCCGTGTTCTTCGTCTTCTTCGGTCTGCACACCGACCCGGCCAGCATCCCGCCGGTCCTGCTGCCGGCGCTGGCGCTCGCGGTCGTCACCGCGCTCACCAAGATCGCCACCGGTTACTGGGCGGCGCGCCGCGCCGGGGTCGCGGTGCGCGGCAGGTGGCGGGCGGGCGGCGCGCTCGTGGCGCGGGGCGAGTTCTCCATCGTCATCGCGGGGCTGGGGGTCACGGCCGGCATCGAGCCCGCGCTGGGCCCGCTGGCCACGGCGTATGTGCTGCTGCTGGTCGTCTTCGGCCCCCTGACGGCCCGCTACACCGAGCCGCTGGCCCGGGCACTGGCCGGGCGCCGCGCCCCGGCGGCCCTTACGAGCGGCTCCGAGCCGGAGCGCACCCCGTCCCCCGTCGCCGGGGACTGACCCCGCGCGCCCGTCGTCCGCTTCCCGCATGCTCGCTGTCCCCCGGTTCCCGCTTTCCCCTGAGAGGAGGCCCGTGGCCGTGTCGCTGTTCTGGCGGATCTTCCTGCTCAACGCCGTCGTACTGATGGTGGCGACGACGCTGCTGCTGGGGCCGGTCACGGTCTCCTCCCCCGTCCTGCCGGCCGAGGCGGCGGTGGTCGTGGCGGGCCTGGTCGCGATGCTGGTCGCCAACGCCGTGCTGCTCCGGGTCGGGCTGGCGCCGCTGCGCCGGGTGACCCGGGCCATGGCGGCGGCGGACCTGCTGCGCCCCGGGCGCCGGCCGTCCGCCGCCGGGCACGGCGAGATCGCCGAACTCATCACGACCTTCAACACCATGCTCGACCGGCTGGAGAGCGAACAGGCCGCCGGCAGCGCCCACGTGCTCTCCGGCCAGGAGGCCGAGCGGCAGCGCATCGCGCAGGAGCTCCACGACGAGGTCGGGCAGACGCTCACCGCGGTGCTGCTCCAGCTCAAGCACGTCACCGAACTCGCGCCCGGCCCGCTGCGCGAGGAGTTGCACCAGGTCCGCGAGACCACCCGCGCCGGCCTGGAGGAGATCCGCCGCATCGCGCGCCGGCTGCGGCCCGGGGTCCTGGAGGAACTCGGCCTGCCCAGCGCCCTGCGGGCGCTGACCGCCGAGTTCACCTCCCCCGCACTGGCCGTGCGCCACCGCATCGACCCCCACCTGCCCGCCCTGGACGAGCAGACGGAGCTGGTCCTCTACCGGGTGGCCCAGGAGGGCCTGACCAACACCGCGCGCCACGCGGGCGCCGGCCGGGTCGACCTCCTGCTGGAACGCACCGCCACCGGTGCGCGCCTGACCGTCCGCGACGACGGCAAGGGCCTCGGCGCCGCCCCGGAGGGCGCCGGGATCCGGGGGATGCGCGAACGCGCCCTGCTCATCGGGGCGCGCCTCACGCTCCGTCCGGGACCCGACGGCGGCACCGAGGTGCGGCTCGACGTTCCCGCCCGCGAGGAGGACCGCTGACCGTGCCCGACGCGGCGAAGACCCGGATCCTGCTCGCCGACGACCACGCGCTGGTGCGCCGCGGCGTGCGGATGATCCTCGACGACGAACCGGACCTGACCGTCGTCGCGGAGGCCGGGGACGGCGCCGAGGCCATCGAGCAGGCCCGCGCCCACGAACTCGACCTGGCCGTCCTCGACATCGCCATGCCCCGCCTCACCGGACTCCAGGCGGCCCGTGAACTGTCCCGGCTGCGGCCCGGACTGCGCATCCTCATGCTGACGATGCACGACAACGAGCAGTTCTTCTTCGAGGCGCTGCGCGCCGGGGCCAGCGGCTACGTCCCGAAGTCCGTCGCCGACCGGGACCTCGTGGAGGCCTGCCGCGCCGCCGTGCGCGACGAGCCGTTCATCTACCCGGGCGCGGTCACGGCGCTGGTGCGCAACCTCCTGGAACGCGCCCGGCACGGCGAGCCGCTGCCCGCGCGGGCCGTCACCGACCGGGAGGAGGAGATCCTGAAGCTGGTCGCCGAGGGCCACACCTCCAAGGAGATCGGGGACATCCTCTTCATCAGCGCCAAGACGGTCGAGCGCCACCGTGCCAACATCCTGCAGAAGCTGGCCCTGCGCGACCGCCTGGAGCTCACCCGGTACGCGATCCGGGCCGGGCTGATCGAACCCTGAGCGGAGGAACGAGGAACGGTGGGCGGTTGGGGCAGCGGCAACTTCGACGAGGACACGGCGGCGGACCATCTGTCCGTTCTCACCGGGCGGCTGGTCCGCGAGGTCGAGGACGCCGTCGCCGGCGCCCCCGGGGCGCTGGAGCCCGACGAGTACTGGGGCGTGGCCGTGCCCTGCAACGTGGAGCTGCTGCACCTGATCGCCACCCAGGGCTGGGCGGGCGTGGTGCTCCCCGCGGCAGCGACGGTCCGGCAGTGGAAGGCGGCCTTCCTCGCCGCCTGGGACGGGGCGATCGACGACCTGGCCCCCTCGCCGGAGCACCGCGCCGGGCGGCGCGCGGTCCTCGTCCGCACCTTCGACGCGTTGGCCGAACTCGCCGAACGCAGGACCTGACCACCGCACGCGCCGAGCGCCGTGTCCATGCGGGCGGGACGGGCGGGGCGGGGCGGCCACGACACCCGGCCCGCCACGAAGATGACACGGCGTCATGCCAACCGACCGCGACCCGTCGCCGGGCAGGGAGGCCACCACGACGCACGCGGCGAACCCGCCGCCCGGCGACGACGTCGGCGTCAGGCGGCCTCTTCCGCGGGCGTCCCCGGTTCCCCCTGACGGGTCGGGCGTGCCGCCGGGCGGTGGGGCAGCGCCACCAGGGCCGCGCCGAAGGCGAACGCGAGGGCGGGCAGGGCGGGGAACCGGCCGGCTGGGGCCAGGCCGTGCACCGACCAGTAGGCGAGGGCGGCCGTGCTGCAGGCCAGTCCGGTCCACAGCAGGGCGGGGCGGTCGTAGCGGGCGTCGGCCGGCGGGGCGACGGCGCCGAACAGGCGGGCGAGCGCACGCTCCAGCGGCCGCAGTGCGACCAGCACGCCCGCCAGGAACACCGCGAGCACCAGCATCCAGGGCACGCGCAGCGCCCACCAGGCGGCGCTGCCGAAGGCGGCGTCGGGGGCGAGACCGACCAGGTAGAACACGGCGGCGAGCAGCACGGGCAGCATGTGCCACAGGTACAGGGTCATGCTCGCGCCGCCCAGGAACCCGACGGCCCGTCCCATGCGTGCGCCCTCCAGCGCCCGCCGGACGGCCGGCGCGGCCAGCAGGCACGCGCCGGCCTGGGCCACCACCCAGGCCAGCATCGCCGGGGACGGGGGGTCGGTGTTGCCGACCGTCTCCCCAGTGACCCGGATCAGGCTCACCGGGTACGGCCCGAGGGTGATCAGCGCCGTGAAGGCCAGCGCGCCTCCGGCCGCCATCGCGGCGGCGGGCAGGCGCGTCAACTGCCCGTCGCGCCAGCAGAACCCGAGCTGGTACGCGACGCCCCAGACCAGGACGTAGTCCACCAGCCCGGTGAGAACCGGGGCGCCCGCCGTCACCGACGCGCCCGCCGCCACCGCGAGGGCACCCATCGCCACCGGGACCCGCGGCCCCCAGCGCCGGTGTGCCGCGTGCAGCACCGGGGTGAGGGCGCTGAGCAGCAGGTACACCGGGAGGAACCAGAACTGCATGGCCATCGCCCATCCCGCGAGCTCGAGCGTGCGCCGGTCCACGCCGGCCGCCGAGCAGATCGCGACCGCGAGCAGCACCAGCCCGCAGTAGGCGGCCGCGGGCAGCAGCAGGCGCAGGGCCCGCCGCGCGACCCAGGGGGCCGCCGTGCCACCCGCCGCCCGGGCGCGGGCCCAGGAGCCGCCCGCCGCGTGGCCCCCGGCGAGGAAGAACAGCGGCATGATCTGGAAGCCCAGGGTCAGCCACTGCGTCCAGCGGATCTCCGCCAGGAGCTCGGGCGCCACGATGCCCCCGCCCGGTTCCGGGACGAGGGCGGTGATCAGCCAGTGGCCGAGCACGACCATGCAGATCGCCAGGGCCCGCAGGAAGTCGACGTACCGGTCTCGCTCCATGCCCGGTCATGCTGCCCCACCCCCGTCCGTGGCGCCGCGGTTGGCCCCGGCCGCAACCGATTCGTACCCGCAGCGCAACCTGACCGGGGTAAATCGCTTGCGGGGCCCGCGGGTCGGGGCGAGGCTGGCCGGTCGGTCGCGAGGAGAGGGAGTTGCTGATGGCGGACGAGGAGCAACGGGACGTGTCCCTGTGGCGGTTGGCGGACCTGGTGACCCCGATGGCGCTGCGCACGGCGGCCACGCTCAAGGTGGCGGACCACCTGGCGGAAGGGCCCCGTACGGCCACCGAGCTGGCGCAGGAGACCGGGACGGAGTCGGGGGCGCTGGACCGCCTGCTGCGGCACCTGACCGGTGTCGGGGTGGTGACCCGCGACGGGGGCGGGCGGTACGCGCTGACGGTCCGGGGCGAGGAGCTGAGGTCGGACCACCCGGGCGGGCTGCGGGAGTGGCTGGACACCGAGGGCGGCCTGGGCCGGGCCGAACTGGCCTTCGTGCAGCTGCCGCACAGCGTGCGCACGGGCACGGCCGCCTTCCCGCGCCAGTACGCCCGCGGGTTCTGGGAGGACCTGGCGGCGGACGAGGAGCGGACCCGCTCGTACGACCGCGCGATGGGGGTGGACGTCGCCGAGTGGGCGAGCGCGCTGGTCCCGGCGTACGACTGGGGCGCACTCGGGCACCTGGTCGACGTGGGCGGCGGCAACGGGACGCTGCTGGCGGCGCTGCTCACCGCCTTCCCGGAGCTGCGCGGCACCGTGGTGGACCAGCCCGCCACGGCCGGTGCGGCCCGCGCGACGCTGGCGGCGGCCGGACTCGGCGACCGCGGCGACGCGTTGGGGGGCAGCTTCTTCGAGGCACTGCCCAAGGGGGCCGGCGGCTACCTGCTCTGCGCGATCCTGCACGACTGGGACGACGACGCGGCACGGTCCGTCCTGCGCCGCTGCGCCGAGGCCGCAGGGGAGCACGGCCGGGTGCTCGTCGTGGAGAAGGTGGGCGCCGACCGCGAGTCGACGGTGGCCGCGATGGACCTGCGCATGCTCGTGTACTTCGGCGGCCGTGAGCGCGGGGTCGCCGCGCTGACCGCGCTCGGCGCGGACGCGGGGCTGCGGGTGTCGTCGGTGCGCACGGCGGGGGACATCGGGATCGTCGAGTTCAGGGCCGCCTGACCGCGTCGCGCCCCCGCCCTCACCGCAGCGTCGGCACGGCGCCGCCCTCCGCCCACGTCACCTCGGTACCGGGCAGGCCCCGGCTCCACGCGCGGGTGATCCCGGCGAGGCCGGCCGCGTCGGGCGGGGTGGGGCCGAGGCCGATGGCGTAGTGGGCGGAACGGGGGGTGGTGCGGAAGGGGCGTGGCCAGGCGTGGACGCCGCCGGTGCCGGCGTCCTCCAGCGCGGTGAGCAGCGCGCGGACGCGGCCCCTGACCCGGCCGAGGGTGTCCTCGAAGTCCTCTTCCGTCGCGCCGTGCACGGCCAGCACCGCCCAGGCCGCGTGGCGGCGGTGGAGCGGGGGCGGGGCGGCGAGAGCGGGCAGGGGGCCGGTGCCCGTGCCGTCCGCGGACTCCAGCAGCTCCCAGGCGCGGTAGAGCTCCCGGGCGAGCAGGTCGCGGCCGTCCGGGCCGACGTGCGCGGTGCACGGGCGGACGGGCTCGGTGGGGGTGGCGATGGAGATCGCAGGGCCCGACTGCCCGGCGGCGCCCACCGGTTGACGCCAGTCCCAGGCGGCCCAGGTGGCGAAGAAGTGCCGGAGCAGTCCGGCGCCGGTCAGGCCGGGGGCGTCGTGGACGGTGCGGGCGGCGAGCAGCGCCCAGGCCAGACCGGGCAGGCCGCCGAAGGGGGCGGAGTCCAGGCCGCGTGCCCGGGCCCAGGCCTTGACCTCGCGGGCGAGACCCGCGAAGCGGTCATGGTCATCGGCGAGTTCGAGGACCGCGTCGGCGTCGCTGACGGCGCTCAGCGCGACGGCGGCGGCCTCGCCCAGTTCGGTGCGGCGGGCCACGGCCTCGGCGGGGTCGAGGCCGCCGGTGGCGACGACGACGAGGTCGACGTCCAGCGCGCCGACGCGGAAGCGCAGTCCCGGCACCCGGGCGCCGGTCACCTGCCGGAGGCGGGTGGCCTCCGGCAGCCCGGCGGCCACCTTGACCCGGACCTCCGCCATGTCCACCGTGCCCGGCAGCGCCGCGACGAGGTCGAGGTCGGCGCCGGGCAGCGCGCACCCCATGCGGCGGGAGCCGGCGAGGTGGACCACGCCGTCGCCCAGGGCGTCGGCGACGCGCCGCGCGGTCTCCTCGGCGTGCGGGACGTCGTCGGGTGCCCCGGTGACGTCGGGTGCGCCGGTGCCGGCGGTGTCGGGTACCCAGCGCAGCTCCCCCGTGCCGAGTCCGAGCGTGGCCCGGACCCGCATCGGTTCGTCCCCGCGCCGGGAGAGCAGGACGAGTTCGCCGACCTGTGCCGTCGTCCCGCGCAGCCGGGCCGCGCACTCGGCGGCCACCCGCAGCGGGTCCCGGGTGCGGCCGAGCGACAGATGCGGGGTGAAGCCCTCGGCGCGGCCCCTGCAGCGGGGGAAACGGCGGGCGAGGGCGTGCTGCAGGACCGCCCAGGAGGTGCCGCCGTCGGCCGCCGGGTCGAGCCAGACGGTGGCGTCCTCGCGGTGCCCGAAGGTGTGCACCCCGTCGAGGCGGGCGGTGAAGGGAAGGACGCCGGCCGCGGCCTCGGACAGGAGCGGCGCCGCGCGCTCGAACGCGGCCTCCGGCACGAAGCCGAAGAGCAGGTTGACGTGCGGCGGCCAGCGGTGGATCTGCGGATCGTGGTCACGGCGGACGGCCTGGACCGCGGGCCACGACCCGTCCGGTGGCAGCCAGGCCACGGCGGTGCGCGCGGTGGGCGGCAGGCCGAGGACGTCCTCGGCTTCGTCCTCCGCGCCCGCCGCGAGGGCGAGGGTGACCTCCACGCCGTAGTGGTCGGAGACGAACAGGCCCTCCGCCGTCGGGGCGTCGCCGCGCAGTGCGGCGCCGGTGACACGGGGTCCGCCTTCGCGCAGCAGGACGCGGTCGAGCCGGGAGGCACGGCCGCTGAGCGAAGAGACCGCCGCCAGCGGGTTGACGGCCGGGTCGAAAGTGGGGGTGTGGTCGTCCGGCCCGTGCGCCTCGGTCCACGCGTCGCGCAGGCCGAGGGCGAGGGCCGGCCCGTCGCTTCCGTCGTTGAAGTCGCCGAGCAGCAGCAGGTCGCCCTCGACGCCGGCGAGTCCCTCGGCGAGCCGGGCGAGTTCGGCCTGTCTGCGGGCCGGACCGTCCTCGGAGTGGTCGCTGCTGAGGTGGGTGACGGCGGCCACGAGCGGACCGGCGGCCGTCTCGACGGTGATCGCGGCGACGGCCTTGTGCGGGCCGAGGGTGTGCCGGGCGGCCTCCCGTACGGGCAGCCGGCTGAGCAGCAGCACCCCGCTGTCGTCGGTGTCACGTCCGTCCGGGTCGGTGCCCAGGGTGTAGCGGGAGCGCACCCAGGGGGCCCGCAGCAGCATGTCGAGCAGCGCGGGCTCGACCTCCTGCAGGGCGATGACGTCGGCGTCCGCCTCCTCCAGGGCGCTCAGCAGCAGGGGGCGGCGGCGGTCGGTGTCGATGCGGTGGCTGTCGTACCGGTCCCACAGGGTGTTCCAGGTCAGGACCCGCAGCCGGCCGCCGCCCGCCGTGCCCGCCCGGCCGGGTGTCGCCCGCCCGGATGGCCGCCAGCGCTGCCCGTCCTCGTCCCAGGCGTGCGGGACGCGGGCGGTGAAGAACGGCGGGCGCAGCAGGCGCGGATCGCGGACGCGTCCGGCGTCGGTGGCGTCCATGCGGTCGGTGCCGGTGGCCCGGTCCCAGACGAGCTCTCCGTCCGCCTCGACGAACAGCACGCGGTGCCAGGGGATCTCGCCACCGGGCACGAACGCGGGCAGCGGGATGCGCTTGGGCGCGGCGCCGCGCTGGTGGACGCCGATCACGAAGCGCGCCGGGTCGAACCGGGCGTCCCAGCGGACGCGGTGGTAGATCTCCTCGCTGGTGCGCATGTCACGCCTCCTGTCCGGCCGCGGCGCCGCCGCCGAGCGAGCCGTCGGTGTCCTCGACGGTGCCGCCCGCGCCGACGTACCAGGTGCGGTGGGCCTCGCCGGGGTACGGCGGGGCGAACCGGCGGGCCTGCGCGGTCAGCACGGCGGGGGGCACCGGGTGGGCGCGGCCGGCGTTGCGCCGGGTCAGCTCGTCCTCGTCGACCAGGGTCACCGCGTGCGTGATCAGGGCGTCGCGGCGGCGGGCCACCGCGTGCACCAGGGAGCGCTGGTGCGGATTGAGGGACGTGGCGTCCCACACCACCGTCGCACGCCCGGCCAGGGCGGTGTCGAGCCGGCGCAGCCCCTCGCGCAGGACGTCGGCGTTGGCGCGCTGGTCGGCGCGGGAGCCGCGGGCGAGGCGCAGGTCGTCCAGGGCGATGCGGACGGCCGCGCCGGGCAGCGTGCCGGCGAAGGTGCTCTTGCCGCTGCCCGCCGGTCCGGTCAGATGGATCAGACGGGGGAACTCCGCGGAACGCCACCGCCAGGTGGCGGCCACGGCCTCCTCCGCGCCGCCGATCCGCCCGGCGGCGTACGCGGCGCGGGCCTCCGCCCAGCAGCGGTCGGCGGCGGCGGGGTCGAGCCCGGCGAGGGCTCCGCGCAGTCCGTGGCGCAGCGGGCCGAACGGGTCGGGTCCGAGCAGGCCGGCCTCCTCGGCGTGCAGCGCCGACCATTCGGTCTGCTCGCGGGCGGCGTCGTCGGGCGCCGCGGCGGCCGCCACGGCGTGCAGGACGCCCAGGTCGGCAGCGAGCGCCATGCGGGCCAGGCCGGCCGCGCGCGCCTCGTCGGGGTACGGGCGGTGCAGGGCCGCGTGCAGTCCGGCCAGGTCGGCCACGCGCCGGGCCTGGGGCATGGTGAGCGGCCCGGCGAGGCGGGCCGCCAGGCGGGCGCGGGGGGTGTCGTGCAGCAGGGCGGCGAGGACCCCGGCCAGCCGGGCGTCCCCGGTGCGGCCGAGGACGTCCAGCCGGGCGGAGACGTCGGCGGCACGGTCGGCGGCGCAGGGGCCGGTGACGGCGACGCCCACGGCGGCGGCGAGCGCGCCGGCGTCCGGGGCCGCGCCGGAGCGCACCGCCCACAGCGGGGCGGCCGGGCCCAGACCGTTCTCCACGACGGGGGCGTGCATCCAGTGGGTGCCGGTGGTCACATGGGCTGCGCGTACCCACTTGGCGACGTGGCGGCCGAACTCCTCGTACCGGAAGCCGTCGACGGTGCGGACGACGTAGCCCTCCTGGCGCGAGGTGTCCAGGCGCAGGGCGCGCAGCGCGCGTTCGTCGTACGTGCCGCGCCACAGCACGGGGGGCACCGGGATCCCGAGGCGCCGCAGGAATCCGGCCGTGCGGTCCCAGTCCAGGCACCGGTCGCCGTCCCAGACGGAGAAGCCGTAGAACCAGCTGTCCAGGTCCTGGTAGGCGAGGGAGTGGCGGGCGTGCAGGTTCTCCCCGCACACCCGCAGGCCGGGCGGGAGGGAGGGGCCGATCCGCCCCTGGAGCGCCTTGACCCACGCCCGGGAGGGGTGGTGGGCCGAGTCGAGCGACCGGGCGTGCATCCCGTCCCGGTAGAGCGTGGTGTTCTCGCCGTCGAGTTTCTCGGTGACGACGACCTCGCGGCCCCGGAGCGCTCCGGCGTCCCCGGCGCGTATGTCGTCCGGCGTGGCCCCGGGCGACCAGGGCAGGTGAGGTGTGCGTGGATAGTGCGTGCGCATGGTGCCGGATTCCCCCGTGACGATGTGGTGCGCGCTCACTGTAGGAGCGCGGGAGCCCGTGGGCCACCGATTAATCGAGGCGCACCACCGGGGAGGAATGAATTCCGGGAAAACGAACGGTTAATGCGTGGCATCCCCATTCCCGATACATATAAGCCAATTAACTGGGTGCTAAGTTCTGCCCGTGAACGATTCCGGCTTCCTCACGCTCAATAGGCTGCTCCCCCTGCCGACACGTCGCCGCACCCTCCGGCCGGCGCTGTGGGGCGGGGCTATCACGGCCGTCGTCCTGCTCGGCTACTCGGCGATCACCTCGGGCATGAACGGGGACCTCCGGTACGTGCTGGCCTGCCTGCGCAGCGCGAAGGGCGGGGGATTCTCGGTATCGGACACCTTCGTGCACCGGCCGCTCTTCTACCGCTGGTTCGTGGCCGGTCTGGACTCGCTCACCTTCGGATCGACCGCGACCCGCGAGATGATCATCCGCATCGCGGCCGTCCTGCTCTGCGCGGCGACCGGTCTGGCCCTGCGCACGGCGCTGGCCCGGCGGCTCCCGCTGCGCGACGCGACGCTCACCGCCGCAGTGGTGGCGCTGGCACTGGCCTTCGCCCCCAAGATCGACTTCCTGCAGCCCGAGTGGACCGCGACCTTGCTGTCGGTCCTGGCGATCGCCGCCGCCCTCGGCATCGAACGGCCGTGGCCGGCGGCCGCCGTGGCGGCACTGCCGCTGGGCCTGGCGGTCATGATGAAGTACTCCACCGCGGCCACCGCCCTGATGGCACTGCTGCTGCTCTTCGCCGTCGACCGGATGCGCGCGGTGCGGCTCGGCCTCGTCACGGGCGTCTCCTCGCTGCTGCTCTTCGGGATCAGCGTCCTGGCCGGCTCCCGGGAGCTGCAGTGGGCCAAGGACATGCCGAAGATCAACCAGGGCGCCCTCACCCGCAAGGGGCTCGACCCCTCCTTCCTGCTCGACAAGTCCGCGTCCTTCCTGGTGGACCGGGCCTACCTCAGCCCCGTCGTCGCGCTGCTGCCTGCGGCGCTGCTGCTGTTGCTGTCCCGTCAGGAGGACCGCCGCCGCCGCGCGGAACTGGCCGCGCTGGCCGCCCTGATCATCCTCGTGTGCGTGGCCGCGGTCGCGGTGCAGGGCAACTGGTTCGGCTACCACGCCGCCTCCCTCCCGGTGGGCGCGGCCGCGCTGTGGGGCCTCGCGGTCGCCGCCTGGTACCGCGCGCACGGCAGGCCGCCGCTGTTCTTCACCGCGGTCACGGCGGTCTACGCGGCCTTCGTGCCGTTCGCCGAGCAGTCCCCGCACGCCGTGCAGGGCGTCGCCGCCGGCTGGGCGGCCGCCCTCGTCGCACTGCTCGCCGCCACGGCCGACCTGCTGCTCGCCCGCAGGACCGCCGTACGCCCGGCCCGCCCCGGCCGGTTCGCCGCCGCCGCCGTCGCGCTCTCGGCGGTCGTCGGGGTCTTCTGCCTGGCCGCCGCGATCTGGCCCGGCTCGCCGCAGCTGATGAACGCCGGCCACGTCGTCTACGGCAACGGTGCCTTCGCCGCGCGGTCCGACCAGACCGCGGTGGAGGCCGCCGAGGTCAACCGGCAGATCCCGGACGGCGCGCCGGTCCTCTACCTCGCCTTCGGCGACGTGGCGTACTACGTGGGCCACCCGACGCCGTGCCGCTACCCCGTCCCGACGTTCCTGCAGCGCACCAAGTACCTGCCGGACGTCAACAAGCTGCCGTCCTACAAGGAGAACCTCCGCTGCATCACCGACGACCCGGCCTCCTACGCGGTCCTGCAGCGCTCCTGGTTCCAGCTCGCCAACGTCGACAAGGCCCTGGCGGCCACCGTCGAGTCCACCTACGACTGCCCGCCCCTGACCGGCAACCCCCGCACCCCGGTCGTCTGCCGGCTCCGCTAGGCCGTTTCGTCGCATCCCCGGGACGGGGCGGCCGGGACCTCCTCCCGGCCGCCCCGTCCCGTCCTGGGCCGCCCCGTCCGGCGGTACCGGGGCCGCAAAATGCGTGGTGGGGGCGGGGGGTGGGGCGGAATGATGGGCGGGTGACGTTCCTGGAGGTCGCCTGCGACGAGTCGGGCTCGGACGGCGAGAACCTGATCGGCGGGAACACGGACGTCTTCGCACACGCGGGCGTGTGCGTCGCGGGCGACGCGGCGGCCCGGGCGCTGCGGGAGGTGCGCGAGCGGATCCGCTCGCCCGCCGAGGAGTACAAGGCGAACCATCTGCTGCGCGAGAAGCACCGGGCGGTACTGGAGTGGTTCCTGGGGCCGGCGGGGCCGCTGGGCGGCAAGGCCTCGGTGCACCTCGTCGACAAGGCGTGGTTCGTGGTCGTGGCGGTCGTCGACGTGCTGGCCCCGGGGCCGCCCGCGGCGGCGCGGGCGGCCGTGCTGTACCGCGAGGGGCGCCGCACCGTGGACGCGGAACGGTGGCGCCCTTTCCTCCGGGCCTCCAACGAACTGGCGCGGACCAGGAACCACGAGGCGGGGCCGGCGCCCGTCGACCCGTTCTTCCGGGCCCTGGAGGCGCTGGGTCCGGCCGACGGCGGTGACGGCGCCCTGGCCGGGGTCATCGAGGTGCTGCGGCGGGCCAGGCCGCGGGCGGAGGCGTTCCGCGCGCGGCTCGCACAGGCACCGGAGGCCGTGGAACCGCTGGACCCGCTCTTCCCCGCGCTGGAGCGGACGGTGGCGCGCTGGAGCGCGGACGGGGTCCGGGTGCACGTCGTGCACGACCGGCAGAACTCGCTCACCGAGGAACGGATCGCGCGGCTCGGGGCCCGCCTGGCGCCGGACCTGCGGCCGGCGGGGCTGCGGCTGGCCGAGTCGCGCCACGACCCGCGGATCCAGCTCGCCGACTTCCTCGCGGGTGTCGCGCGGAAGCTGGCCTCGGACGAGCTGGCGGGACGCGGCGACCCGGTGCTGACCGGACTGCTGCGCCCCTACGTGGATCCGCTCTCGGTGTGGGGCGACGAACGGAGCTGGTCGCGGCTGGGGCCCGGGCGTCGCCCGGCCGGGCCCCGGCCGCCGGCGTCTCAGCTCGCGCCGATGAGCTTCGTGACGCGGTGCGCCAGCGCGATGGAGTAGCTCTGCCCGCGGTCCTGCGGATAGATCTGCGCCATCGTGGCGAGCGTGACCCGGCTCATGTGGGTGCGGTGCCCCGGGATGAGCGAGCGGTACTCGGGGGTCACGACCGGCTGGGCGAAGGGGGCACGCGAGAAGTGCCACTCCTGGATCCACGAGCGGTCGAAGTCCGGGTTGAGCCGCTGCAGGTACGGGATGTACCGGTCCAGCACCTCCGCGGGGTCGGTGGTGAACCGCCAGTCGTCCCGCGGCACGTAGTTGCCGACGTAGAGGAGGTGGCGGCCGCCGTACTCCTCGCGGTCGACCATCTGCGTGTGCTCCACGACGGCCAGGAACGGGAAGTCCGGGTCGTTGATGTTGAGCCAGTAGTACGGGATCACGCTGCGGTCGACCTCGAGCACGAAGCAGGTGGCGCCGAGGTACTGGTTGCGCCACACGGCGTCGTCGGAGGGGACGTCCGCGGCCTTGGCGAAGACCGGCTGCGGGACCGTGACGATGAGCTGGTCGAAGGCGTAGGACGCACCGTCGCCGGTGGTCACCGTGACCTGCTCGGCACCCTCGGGCTGGCGGATGGTCTCCACCTTCTTGCCGAACTCGACCTTGCCGCCGCGGGCGGCGACGGCGTCGCGCAGTGCCGCGTACACGCGCTCGAAGCCGCCGTGCACGTAGCCGAGTTCGAAGGTGCGGCAGTGCACGCGGGCCCACAGCCACGCCATGGAGACCTCGTCGGCCCGGTCGCCGAACTTGCCGCGCAGCAGCGGCTCCCAGATGGTTTCGGTGGCCTTGCGGCCGGCCCGGCGGCGCAGCCAGTCCAGGGCGGTGAGGTCGTTGTAGCGCTCACCGCTGCGGACGGCCTTGAGCAGCGCGGAGGAGGCACCGAAGCGCACGCCGTCGACCAGCGAGAAGGAGGGGAAGCGCAGCATCTCCAGCGGGGTGCTGAAGGGGTGCAGTTCGCCGTCCCGGTAGACGCCGGTGGTGGGCTTGTGGAAGCGCAGGTCGTCGCCGAGGCCGAGCTCCTCGATGAGCTCGATGATGTCCCGGTCGCTGCGGAAGATGTGGTGGTAGTACCGCTCCAGCGGGACGCCGCCGATGGGGATCGACGCCGCGAGTCCGCCCAGCTCGTCGGCCGCTTCGAGCACCGTGACCTGGTGTCCGGCCTTGACCGCGTCGTAGGCGGCGGTCAGGCCGGTGGCGCCGGCACCGATGATGCCGAGATTCATCCGAAACTCCACTTCCTGTTGAGCACGAACTGGGTGGCCAGCACCAGCGGCAGCGAACCCGCCTTGACGATGTTCGCGTCGACGCCCAGCCAGCTGGTGAAGACCTGGAACAGCACGTAGGTCAGGGCGATGCCGGTGACGCCGACCGCGTAGAAACGCAGGAAGCGCACGAACAGCCGGTCCCGCTTGTCGAACGTGAAGATCGCGTTGAGCACGAAGTTGTTGGTGATGCCGAGGCTCGTGCTGATGATGTTGGCGACCTGCTCGTCGAGGCCGAGCACGTTGAAGAGCAGTAGGAAGGCCACGAGGTCGAGGGCGACGCCGCTGCCGCCGACCAGCGCGTAGCGGATCAGCTGCCGCAGGTCCGCCCGCCGGTCGGGACCTGCCGGAGCCGGGGCCGCGGTGTCCGCGTCCCCGGCCGCCTCAGTCGCCGTCATGCCGCAGGACCTCGCGCACGATGTACAGCGGCCGGTTCTGCGCCTCGCTGTATATGCGTCCTATGTAGCTGCCGAGCACCCCGATGGCGAGCATCTGGGTACCGCCGAGGAACAGGGTGACGACCATGAGCATGGTCCAGCCGGACACCGTGATGTCGGGCCGGAAGATCTTCATGCCCAGCGCGTACACGATGCCGGCGAGGGAGAGGGCGAGCACGAGGAAGCCCAGCCGGCTGATCAGCCGCAGCGGGACGGTGGAGAAGCTCGTGACGCCGTCGATGGCGAGGCGGGCCATCTTCCGCAGCGGGTACTTGGTCTCCCCGGCGAAGCGCTCGTCGCGGTCGAACTGGACCTCGGTCTGCCGGAACCCCATTGAGGCGACCATGCCGCGCACGAAGCGGCTGCGCTCACGGAAGCGGCGCAGCTCGTCGGCCGCCCGCCGGTCCAGGAGCCGGAAGTCGCCGGTGTCGAGCGGGATGTCCACCTCGGCCCAGCTGCGCAGGATGCGGTAGAACGCGTGCGCGGTGGTGCGCTTGAAGATCGTGTCGCGGCGGGTGCGGCGGCGCGCGTGGACGATCTCGGCACCGGCGCGCCAGGCGTCGACCAGCTCCAGGCTGATCTTCGGCGGGTCCTGGAGGTCGGTGTCCATGATGATGACGGCGTCGCCGGTGGCCTCGTCCAGGCCGGCGGTGATGGCGATCTGGTGGCCGTAGTTCCGGGCGAAGTCGACCACCCGCACCCGGGGGTCGTTCTTCGCCAGGTCCCTGAGGATGGTCAGGGAGCCGTCGGCGGAGCCGTCGTTGACGTACACGATCTCGTAGCGGAATTCCGGCCGCCCGGCGAGGGCCTTGGCCAGCTCCTCGTGGAAATGGCGGATGCCGTCCTGCTCGTTGTACACGGGGAGGATGTACGAGATCAGTGCCGTTCCGCCCGATTCCGGCGCCGGCTGCGGGATCACGGCGGTCGCGGATTCAGCGGTCTGCGTCGTCACCGTCGGTCCTCCGCACCGTGCACTGCGCACTCATGGGGATTCTCAAACATTTGTCGAACCTATGGATCGACTCTTAATTGAAGGCGAACAAAGGCTTTCCGGAGCGACGCGCCGAGTTGACGGCAGAGCGGCACTCAGGTCACGGAATAGCCAGTTCCGGCAGGTGGTGACGGCGTGGTGGGACGCAGGGCGCGTGGCGCCGTCCCCGTGCGATCAGCGCGCTGGGGCGGGCCGGGCCTTCCGGGGTACGCACCGCAGGGCCAGGGCCGCGGCGGTCAGGTAGGCGAGGGCGCCGGCGGCCATGGCGAGCCGCAGCCCCATGCCGTGGTCGGCGGCGGTGGCGAGGAGGGTGCCGCCGAGGGCCACACCGGCGGTGCTGCCGATCTGGCGGGCGGTGTTGAACAGGGCGGAGGCGGTCCCGAAGTAGCCGGGGGGCGCGGCCGCCATGACGGTGGTGGTGGTGCCGGTGAGGGCGAAGGAGGTGCCGAAGCCCGCGGCCATCATGGGGGCGACGAGCAGCGGGTACGCCGGGTCGGGCCCCGCCGCGGCCCAGCCGGCGAGCCCGAGGGCGCCCAGCAGCATGCCGGTGACGACCAGCGGACGGTCCCCGGTCCTGCGGGCCAGCCGCCCGGACAGGACGGAGGCGAACATCGTCGTCGCCACGGCCGGGAAGAGGGCGAGGCCGGTACCGAGGGCGCTGTAGCCGCGCTGGTGCTGGAAGGAGACGCTGGCGGTGAACACCATGCCGTAGAAGGCGAAGTTGAAGAGCAGCCCGGTCAGCGAGCCGCCGCCGACCGCCCGGGAGCGCAGCATGTGCGGTGGGACCGCGGGCGAGCGGGCCAGCCGCTCGCGCACCGCGAACGCCACGACAGCCAGGAGCGCCAGGCCGGCGCCGGCGAGGACCGCCGGATCGGACCACCCGCGCCGCCCGGCTTCGTTGAGGACGGCGGTCAGCAGGGCGACCGCGGCCACGACGGCGCACTGCGCGGGCAAGTCCAGGGCCCGGTCGGCGCGCCGGCGCGAGGGCGCGACGTGCCGCAGCGTCAGCGCCAGACAGGCGACGCCGACGGGCAGGTTGACCAGGAAGACCCACCGCCAGCCCACCGTGGACACGAGCAGCCCGCCCAGCAGCGGGCCCGCGGAGGCCGCGATGCCGGCCATCGAGCCCCACAGCCCGACGGCGCGCGATCGCGCGGCGGGGACGGGGTAGGCCTGCTGGAGCAGCGCGAGGGAGCCGGGCACGATCAGCGCCGCGCCGAGTCCCTCGGCCAGCCGCGCGGCGACCAGGGACGGGGCGTCCGGCGCGAGCGCGCAGGCGGCCGAGGACACCGTGAACACGGCCACGCCGGTGCAGAAGACGCGGCGGTTGCCCAGCCGGTCGCCGAGGGCCCCGCCGGTGAGCAGCAGCCCGGCGAACACCATCGTGTAGCCGTCGGTGATCCACTGGATCCCGGTGAGCGAGGCCGACAGTTCGCGGCCCACCACGGGCACGGCGACGTTGATGACGGTCACGTCCAGGATGACCATGAAGTAGCCGGCGCACACCGCGAGCAGCGGTGCCCGTGACCACGGCCGGGCGTCCGGGCCCGGCGCGCCGGCGGGCCCGGGCTCCTCACCGGCGGCCGCCTCCGCGAACGGCACGTCCTCGACCTCATCCCGTACGCAGGGGTTCAGTACCGGATGTCACAGTAAGGGGTGTCCGGTCCCGGTTGCGGGACCGGCCGCGCGCGCTGCGCGTGGCTCACCTCGGCCCGCCGCGGCGCCGGCGCAGCAGGTAGGTGTCCATGATCCAGCCCTTGCGTTCCCGGGCCTCGGTGCGCGCCCGGAGGATGCGCTCGGAGGTCTCGGCGAGCGGGCCGGAGACGAGGATCTCGTCCTCGGTGCCGAGGTAGGCGCCGTAGTGGATGTCCAGGCCCTCGGGGTCGAGGCCGGCGAAGGCGGCGCCGCCGTCGAGCATGACCACCACGTCGTCGGCGTCCTCGGGGAACCCCTCGGCGAGGCGGCGGCCGGTGGTGATCTGCAGGGGGCGCCCGACCCGGGTGAGGGTGAGGCGGTGGCGGGCCGCGAGGGCGGCGACGCTGCTGATGCCGGGGACGACCTCATGGGTGAAGGAACCCGGCCGGCGGGCCAGGACCTCCTCGACGACGGCGATCACGCTGTCGTAGAGGGAGGGGTCGCCCCAGACCAGGAAGGCGCCGGTCTCGCCGGGGCCGAGGTGGGCGTCGAGGAGTCCGGCCACCAGGTCGGCGCGGCGGCGCCGCCAGTCCTCGACGGCCTCGGCGTAGCCGGGGGCGGTGCGGTCGCGCTCGGCGTCGGGGACCTCGACGAGGCGGTGGCCGCGGCGCGCGTGCTCGTCCAGCATCCGCCGGCGCAGGCGGATCAGGTCCTGGCGTTCCTCGGGTTTCCCGAGGACGAGGAAGACGTCCGTACGGCCGATCGCCTTGACCGCCTGAAGGGTGAGGTGTTCGGGATCGCCCGCGCCGATGCCGATGACGAGGATGTGTCGCATGCGGTGATTGTGCCCTGCGGTGTGCCCGTGACGGCCGTCGCGGCAACTGTTCCCGGGGCGTCCCGTGATGTCCCTCACGCTGGATCGGGTGGTTACGGTGCGACTTAGTAGCGGGCGTCCACGCGGCATATAACATCTATCCGTGACGTAATGGGACATAATTCGCACAGGGGGGCGACGGTATCCGATCCGTACGGCGTCATGGGCTTCTCCCGGGGTGGGGACAGCGATCTGAGGGCCCATCAGGTCTCTTCCGCACCGTGGCTCCGGCGGCGCGGCACGCTCACCCGCCGGGCGCAAGAGGCACCGCGGCTACGAGTCCGCGTAGTACCGATCTTTCATTGCCCGATGTTCGGGACGGTCCACACAATGGCCGGGCCCGCCAGCCGTCACGGCAGCTCAGGTGGGTTGTGAACACGCACGCCGAACCCTGGAGTGAGGTCACGCAATGACGAAGCACCGCCGGATGAAGCCCTTCCGGAAGATCACCGTCGCCGCCCTCGCCGTCGCCGCCGTGGGTGTGCCCTCGGTGGCCATGGCTTGCGTCGGCGGCCAGCAGGGCCCGCAGTACGGCGGGTCCCAGGGCCGGGGCGACCAAGGTCAGGGTGGCCAGGCCCAGGGCCAGGGCCGCTGGAACCACGCCTCGTGGGGCGGGTCCTGGAAGGGGTCCGCCGACGGGTCCGCCGACGGCACGTGGACGCAGGGCGGCCAGTGGGGCGGGAAGCCGTCCTGGGCACCCTCCGCCGCACCCTCGGCCCCCGCCTCCGCGCCCTCGGCCCCCGCCTCCGCGCCCTCGTCGGCACCGTCGTCGGCGCCCTCGTCGGCACCGTCGTCGGCGCCCTCGTCGGCACCGTCGTCGGCGCCCTCGTCGGCACCGTCCGCCGCACCGGCCTCCCCGGCCGCGGGTCCCGGAGCCACGCTGACGGGAGCCTCGGCCACCGTGCTCGACATGGTCAACCAGGAGCGGGCGAAGGCCGGCTGCACCGCCCTGAAGGTCAACGCCAAGCTGAACCAGGCCGCGCAGGACCACAGCAAGGACATGGCCTCGCACCAGAACATGTCGCACACCGGTTCCGACGGTTCGTCCCCCGCCGACCGTATCTCCTCGGCGGGCTACGACTGGAGCAGCTACGGCGAGAACGTGGCCTACGGCTACTCCTCCGCCTCCAGCGTGATGAGCGCATGGATGGCCAGCCCGGGCCACAAGCGGAACATACTGGACTGCTCGTACAAGGAGATAGGGATCGCGCTGGCGCAGCCCGGCAACTACTGGACGCAGGACTTCGGCGCCGCGCGCTGAAGCAGGACTCCGGGAGGACCGGCCGCCCCCGTGGCGGCCGGGCCTCCCGGCGTACGTGCGGTGGGATCAGCGCAGACCGCGGCCGAGCGCGTTGATCAGCTCACCGTTGGTGGTGTCCCCGCTCAGTTCCCAGAAGAAGGCGCCGCCGAGGCCCTGCGACTTCACCCAGGCCGCCTTGCCGCGGAGGGTGAGCGGCGTGTCGTAGCTCCACCACTCGTCGCCGCAGCGGGCGTACGCGGTGCCGGCGACCACGCGCGTGGCCGGGCAGCGGGTCTTGAGCACCTTGTAGTCCTCGCTGCCCGCCTCCCAGGTGCCGGGGGCGGGGCCGGTGGCGTCGCCGCCGGGCGCCGTCCGCGTCACACCGGTCCAGCCGCGGCCGTAGAAGCCGAGGCCCAACAGGAGCTTGCGGGCCGGGATGCCGAGGCCACGCAGCTTGCGGATGGTCGCCGCCGCGTTGGAGGTCTTCTCCGGGATGCCGCGGTAGGAGGTGAGCGGCGAGTGGGGGGCGGTCGGGCCGGTGGCCGACCAGGTGCCGAAGTAGTCGTAGGTCATCGGGTTGTACCAGTCGACGTACTTCGCGGCGCCCGCGTAGTCGGCGGCGTCGATCTTGCCGCCGTCCGAGGCGTCGGCGGTGATGGCGGCGGTGACCAGGTTCTTCTTGCCGAAGCGGTGGCGTACCGCGGCCATCAGGTCCGTGTACGCGGTCGGGCCGCTGGTGTCGCAGGACATGCCGCAGGCGTTCGGGTACTCCCAGTCGATGTCGATGCCGTCGAAGACGTCGGCCCAGCGCGGGTCCTCGACGAGGTCGTAGCAGGAGTCGGCGAAGGCCTTCGGGTCGGCCGCGGCCTGGCTGAAGCCGGGCGACCAGGTCCAGCCGCCGAAGCTCCACAGGATCTTGATGTCCGGGTACTGCTTCTTGAGCTTGCGCAGCTGGTTGAAGTTCCCGTGCAGCGCGCCGTCCGCGGTGCCGTCGGCGACGCCGTCGACGCTGCCGGCCGCGTCGTAGGGCTTCTGGTAGTCGGCCCACTCGTCGCCGACGGCGCACTTGCCGTCGCTCACGTTGCCGAAGGCGTAGTTGATGTGGGTGAGCCGCGAGGCCGCGCCCGAGGTGACGATGTTCTTGACGTGGTAGTCGCGGGCGTAGACGCCCCAGTCGATGAAGTAGCCGACGACTTTCGACGTGGCTCCCGTGGTGTGCGGGGCGTGGTGGCCGTGGCCGTGGGACGCCGCCGCGGGCGCGGGCTGGGCCGCGGCGGGGCCGGTGACCAGGCTCGCGGTGAGCAGCGCCGTGCCGGCGGCGACGAGGCCGACCAGCGTTCTGCGGAACCGTGATCCCTGCTGTCTGGGCATGGAGTCACCTCTGGTGAGGAAGCGGTCGTGAGCGCGCGTGGATGCGGGGACACCCTAGAAGGACTAGACCAATGGGGTCAATGGTCTGCACCAATTCGGAAGTCCCCGCTCCACGCGGCGTGTTGACCGCCCGTCAGAGCGGCTGCAGCGTCCAGGACCAGCGGTGGGTACCCGGGCCCACCCGGTACGCCGGCAGGGTGTCGGGGCCGCAGGAGGCGGTGCCGACCCCGCGGTGGGCGGCGTCCAGATGGACCACGCACGCGGCGCGCGGCACGAGTTCGTCGTGGTGGGCGGCGGCCGTGAGGTCCGCGGCGCGGTAGCGCGTGACGCTCACCTGGCGCGGCACGTCCAGGTGGACGGCGATCCCCGGCGCGGTCGCGGCCCCGGTGAGGGTGAAGCGCCGCACGTCGTGCCGCCCGCCGCTCTCCTGCGGCCTCAGGTACGGCGTGAACAGCGCGTCCACGTCCGACCGGTGGACCCCCACGGTCGCACCCGCGCACCGGTCGGGGTACGTCTCACCGGGGCCCCGCCCGAACCATTCCAGGGTGTCGAGCCCCGCCAACGTCTCGAAGACGGTGCCGACCCGCGGCAGGTCGGCCAGCGCATCCGGCAGCACCGCGGTCTCGTCGACGAGCAGCCCTCCGTTCGGCAGCGGCGTGAGGACCTGCTCGTGGCCGACGGTGCCCGCGCCGTCCGTCGCGTACGCCGAGCGCACCACCACGCTCGCGCCCTCCCTGCCGACCGACACCAGGGTGCGTTCCAGGGCGTGCAGGCCCCAGGCGCGCCAGCGAGCGGCGATGCCGCCCCACTCGTCGTTGTCGGTGGGGGCCCGCCACAGCGTCAGCACGGGCGGCGCGGTGAGCAGCGGATGCCGGAGCAGTCCGGCGTCGTCGAGCTCCACGGCCCCGGCCCCGTCACCGGCGAGCACGGCGCCCGCCCGGGTGAGCAGGTCCCGGTGGTCCTCGGCGAGCACCACCTGCGGGGCGCACACGAGCGTGCCGCGCGGCGCCCACGGCAGGTCCCGCGCCGTCGTGACGCGCAGCGTCAGGTGCGAGTCGCCGTGCGGCAGCAGGCTGGTGGGCAGCGGCACCACCGCGCTCTCCCCGGGCGCGAGGTCCGGGAGCCGGGCAGGGGCGGTGCCGGAGTCGCCGATGTGCCACCGCGCGCTCAGCCACGCCAGGTCCGCGAAGTGCTGCCGGTTGGTGATCCGCGCCTCGCGGCGGTCGGGGGTGAGCTCCAGCCGCAGCGGGGCGGCGATCTCGCGGTGCTCGGCCATCGCGGGCTTGGGCGTCCAGTCGGGCAGGACCAGGCCGTCGGCGCAGAAGGCCCCGTCGTGCGGCGTGTCGCCGAAGTCGCCGCCGTAGGCCCAGCGGTAACCGGGGGCGGTCACCCCGTCGGCGTACGCGTCGGCAGGGGCGTCGGGCCCTGCCGGGCGGCCGGCCCCCTCCCCGGTGAGCCGCTGGAGGATGCCGTGGTCCCGGAACTCCCAGACGAAGCCGCCCTGCAGGCCCGGGGTGGACTCGATGGCCCGCCAGTAGTCGGCCAGGGAGCCGTTGCTGTTGCCCATGGCGTGCGAGTACTCGCACAGGATGAGCGGCTTGGAGTGCGGGCCGGCCGTGATCTCCTCGATGGAGGCGTACATCGGGCAGATGATGTCGCTCGCGGACTGCGCCTCCTCCCAGGCGTCCTTGATCGCGCCCTCGTACTGCACGGGCCGGGTCGGGTCGGTGCGCCGCACCCAGGCCGCGGCGGCGTCGTGGTGGGCGCCGTGATCGCTCTCGTTGCCCAGCGACCAGACCACGACACTGGGGTGGTTGCGGTCGCGCAGCACCATCCGGGCCACCCGGTCGGTGAACGCCCCCAGGTAGCGCGGGTCGTCGGCCAGTTCGTGGGCGTGGTCGTGGGTCTCGATGTCGGCCTCGTCCACGACGTACAGGCCGAGTTCGTCGGCGAGGGAGAGCAGGGCCGGGTCGGGCGGGTAGTGCGCGGTGCGCACCGCGTTGAAGCCGTGCCGCTTCAGCAGGCACAGGTCGGCCCGCATCTCCTCGGCGTCGACCACGCGCCCGGTCAGGGGGTGGAAGTCGTGCCGGTTGACCCCGCGGAAGTAGACCCGGACGCCGTTGACCAGCAGGTCGGCCCCGGAGATCTCCACGCGACGGAACCCGACGCGGTGGCGCGACTCGTCGGCCACGCTGCCGTCCGCCCGGTGCAGCCGCACGGTCAGGTCGTACAGGTGCGGCGTCTCGGCGGTCCACGGCCGGACACCGGGCACCGTGGCCCGGATGCGGGCCTCG
Organism: Streptomyces sp. PA03-5A; assembly: GCF_033792725.1. Taxonomy (NCBI): domain Bacteria; kingdom Bacillati; phylum Actinomycetota; class Actinomycetes; order Kitasatosporales; family Streptomycetaceae; genus Streptomyces; species Streptomyces sp. PA03-5A. The sequence goes on from NZ_JARAVL010000011.1 coordinate 104,673, forward strand.
CCGAGGAAGTCCGAGACGCGCTCGCTCGCGACGTTGGCCCGCGCGAAGGCCTCGTCGGCGGGGAGCCGCAGGATGCCGTCCGGGGTGCACAGCAGTCCTGACACGCTCCAGCCCGCCGGGAGGGCGCCCTCCCCGCTGCGGACCCGGACCGCGACGTCGAGGGTGCCGCCGGGCACGGCCGTGATCCCCACGTCCGCCAGGTGGAGCGGGTCGGTGGCGTAGAGGTGGACGGAGCGGGTGATGCCGCCGTGCCACCACTGGTCCTGGTCCTCCAGGAAGGTCGCGTCGGACCACTTGACGACCGTCAGGCGCACGGTGTTGCGCTCCCCGGGGCGCACCGCGTGCGTGACGTCGAACTCCGAGGCGAGGTGGGAGTCCTTGCCCACCCCGACGGCGGTGCCGTTGACGTGCGCGATCAGCACGCTCTCGGCGGCCCCGACGTGGAGCACCACCCGCCGCCCCGCCCAGTCGGCGGGCACGTCGGCCTCCCGCTCGTACACCCCGGTCGGGTTGCGTCCGGACGGCGGTGAGGGTGGCAGGTCGGGGAAGGGCATCGTCACGTTGGTGTAGTGCGGCAGGTCGCGCACGCCGTGGATGTCCTCGAAGTCCTGGACGGTCCAGCAGCCGGGCACGTCCGTCTGCGCCCAGCGGCCGGCGAGGGGGGTGCGCGGGGTGGGCAGCAGCTGGAAGCGCCAGCGCCCGTCCAGCGCTACGCGGGGCACGTCGGGGCGGACGACGGCGTGCATGGGGAGCCGGCGCCATCCGGTCAGCTCGGGGGCGTCCCACGGGTCGATCGGAACGGCGGGCTCTGCGCTTGCGGGGCGGCGGTCCTGCATGGGGCTTCCCTCCCGGGAGCGGTCGGTTCGCGGTGGGGCGCGGTGACGGCGGGCCGCGTGGGGACGAGGACCGGGGCGGCGTCGCCGGAGGTGGCCCGGCGGCCGCGGGCCGGGGCCCGCGGTGCGGCGCGATCGGCGCCGGGGGGGGGGACGGGGGTCCGCTGCGACGGCACGGGGTGACGGCCGGGCGGTACGTCTCCGGGGCGGCGTGGTGCGCGCGCCCCGGACGACCCGGAACGGTCGGGCCGGTGGCCGGTGGCCGGACCGTTCCGGGTGGTGGGGCGGCTACGCGCGCGGCGTGAGTCGCAGGGTGAGGATCTGGAACGGCCGCAGGGACACCCGGATCCCTCCGTCGGGCCCGAGTTGCGCGCTCTCCCCCTCCAGCGGGCGTTCCAGCAGGTCGGTCACCTGCACCCGCTCCACCGGGAACGAGGCGCTCAGGGTGGTCGCGGCGCGCCCGCCGAGCGACTCGTACAGCCGGACGACCACGTCGCCGGACCGGTCGTCGGCGAGCTTGACCGCCTCGATCGCGGCCCGCGTGCCGTCGAGGGTCACCAGGGGCGCGACCGGCCCGCCGCCCGGGGCACCGGCGGTGACGCGCAGCGGCAGGTTGAGCTCGTAGCCGCCCGCCACGGCGTCCTCCACGGCCGCGCCGGGCAGCAGCGCGTACGTCATGCGGTGCGTGCCCTGGTCGGCGTGCGGGTCGGGCACGCGGGGCGCCCGGACCAGGCTGAGCCGCAGCGTCGTGGTGGTGCCGCCGTCCTCGCGGGAGGTGCGGCCGACATCGTGGCCGTAGGTCGAGTCGTTGAGCAGGGCCACGCCGTACCCGGGCTCGGCGACGTGCACCCAGCGGTGGCAGAAGACCTCGAAACGGGCCGCGTCCCAACTGGTGTTGGTGTGCGTGGGCCGGAAGACGTGCCCGAACTGGATCTCGGCGGCGCTCCGGTCGGCGTGCACGTCCAGCGGGAAGGCCGCCTTGAGGATCTTCTCGCTCTCGTGCCAGTCGATCTCCGTCTCGAAGTCGATCCGCGGGCTGCCCGCGCGCAGCCGTACGGTCTGCGCGAGGCGGGAGCCCCCGAAGGACCGCTCGACGCGGATGGCGCCCACAAGCGGGCCCTCCTCCACGACGGTGATCGCGTCGGCGGCCGTCAGGTCGGTGTACTGGCGACGGTAGTGCCGGTCGATGTCCCAGGCGTCCCACTGGTTGGGCAGGTCGGTGTGGAGCCGCAGCAGGTTGCCGCGCGCGCCGGGGGCCAGCACCTCGCGGCCCGCGGTCAGGTCGAACACCGAGGTGAGCAGCCCGTCGTCGTCGAGTTCGACGCGGACCAGCCCGTTGTCCAGGACACGGCCGGTGACGGTCACCTTGCCGCCCGGCTCACCCGCCACGACCGGCCCCGCCCCGGAGGCCGGCAGCTCGGCGAAGACCGCTACCCGGCCGTCGGCGAGCGGCTGGCCTCCGGTTCCGTCCGGCGCCGCCGGCACCGCGACGACCTCCGCCCGGGCCCGCGGTGAGGTGTTGAACACCCACGGCGCCGACGGCCCGGTGCCGGGGTCGCCGGCCACCACCGCGGCGGCGGTGGCGGTGATCGCCTCCAGCTCCTCCTTCAGCCGGGCGTAGGTCGCCTCGGCCTCGCGGTGCACCCAGGCGATGGAGGAGCCGGGCAGGATGTCGTGGAACTGGTGGAGCAGGACCGTCTTCCACAGCCGGTCGAGGTCCTCGTACGGGTACGCGTACGAAGGGTCGCGCAGCGCGGCCGTGGCGGCCCACAGCTCGGCCTCGCGCAGCAGGTGCTCGCCGCGCCGGTTGCCGGACTTGGTGCGGGCCTGGCTGGTGTACGTGGCACGGTGCAGCTCCAGGTAGAGCTCGCCGGACCACACCGGGGCGTCCTCGTACTCCGCCCGGGCCTCGCGGAAGAAGGTGTCCGGGTCCTGGACGACGACCTTGGCCGAGCCCTCCAGGTCGCGCAGGCGCCGGGCCTTCTCCAGCATCTCGCGGGTCGGGCCGCCCCCGCCGTCGCCGTGCCCGAAGGGGACCAGGGAACGCGTGCCGCCGCCCTTGTCCGCGTAGTTGCGCACGGCGTGGGCCATCTCCTCGCCGGAGAACACCGCGTTGTAGGTGTCGACGGGCGGGAAGTGCGTGAAGATCCGGGTGCCGTCGATGCCCTCCCACCAGAAGGTGTGGTGCGGCATCTTGTTCGTCTGGTTCCACGAGATCTTCTGCGTGAGGAACCACTCCATCCCGGCCAGCCGGGCGATCTGCGGGTAGGCGCCGGTGTAGCCGAAGGAGTCGGGCAGCCACACCCCCCGGCACTCGACGCCGAACTCCTCGGCGAAGAAGCGCTTGCCGTGGATCAGCTGGCGGGCCATCGCCTCGCCGCCCGGCAGGTTGCCGTCGGCCTCCACCCACATGCCGCCGACCGGCGCCCAGTTGCCGGCCTTCGCCGCCTCCTGCATGCGCCGGTACACCTCGGGGTTGCGCTCCTTGACCCAGGCGTACTGCTGGGCCTGGGAGCAGGCGAAGACCAGCTCCGGGTAGTCGGCGGCGAGCGCGGTGACGTTGGAGAAGGTGCGGGCGGTCTTGCGCTTGGTCTCACGCAGCGGCCACAGCCACGCGCTGTCGATGTGGGCGTGGCCGACCGCGGACAGCGTGTGGGCGCTGGCGTGGGCGGGCCGGGACAGCGCCCCGGCGAGTTCCGCGCGGGCCGCGGCGGCGGTGCCGGCGACGTCCGCGATGTCGAGGGCGTCGAGCATCCGCTCCAGGGCGCGCAGCAGTTCGTGGCGGCGCGGCTCGGCCGTGGACAGCTCACGCATCAGCTCGCCCGCGACCTCGATGTCCAGGACCAGGTGCCACACGTCCTCGTCGAGCACGGCGAGGTCCGCGCGGGCCATCGTGTACAGCGGTTCCGCGGGCGCGGTGAGCCGGTCGCCAAGCGGGGTCGGCAGGAACCCCTTGGCCAGGATGTCGGGGTTGGCGGCGGCCTCCAGCAGCAGCTCCACCGGTTCACCGCCGGCCGCGGGGTTCGCGACGGGCACGTACTGGTTGCGCGGCTCGATGCCCTTGACCGGGGTGCCGGACGCGTCGTGGACCAGGGCCTCGGCCTGGCCGCCGGGCCAGTCGCCGATGAAGCCGAGGTCGAAGACGGCCTCGACGCGCCGGCCGGCCCATTCCGCGGGGACGGTGCCCCGGGCGCGTATCCAGCTGGTCGACCAGGGGGTGCCCCAGCGGTCGCCGGTCGCGAAGGGGACGTACTCGGCGGCCAGCGCCTCGCCCACCGGAACCGGTTCGCCGTCCACGTGCCACGCGGTGAGCGTCAGCGGCACCGACGCGGCGTACACCGCGGGGCGGATGCGCTGTTCGAGGACGCGGTCGAGGCGCGCCTCGACCTGCTTGCGGTCGTCGTGCATGGGTGCTGGTCCCCTCAGTCCCGGAGGTAGGCGAGGTCGGGTACGTGCTTGCGGTAGCCGTCGAGCAGACGCCGGCCGACGGCGACGGAGTCGACGAGCGGGTGGAGCGCGAAGGCGCGCAGGGCGGCGGTGCGCTCGCCGGTGGTGGCGGCCCGGATGACGTCGCGCTCGACGGCCTTGACGGAGGTGACCAGGCCGACGGCGTGGCCCGGCAGCGGATCGCCGACGATCGGGCGGGCGCCGTTGGCGTCCACGTGGCAGGGCACCTCGACGACGGCCTCGGCGTCGAGCGGCTCCAGGGCGCGGCGGTTGCGGACGTTGAGGATGAGCGTGGTGCGCTCGTCGAGGGCGATGGCCCGCATCAGGGCGAGGGCGACCTTCTCGTAGCCGCCGGACTCCAGGTCGCACGAGTCGCGTTCGCCGGCTCCCGCGGCCTCCCGGACGTCGGCGCCGTAGGTGGTCTCGCGCTCCAGGCGGGTGGCGTCCCAGGCCGCGAAGGGCTCGGTGCCCGGGGCGCGCATCGTCTCGTAGAAGCGCTGCTGCTGCTCCAGGAGGAAGGCGCCGCGGGTGTGCTCGGCGTCGCGCGCGGCGGCGACGGTCTCGCGGTTGGAGTAGTAGTAGTTCAGGTACTCGTTGGGCACCGAGCCGAGGGTGCGCAGCCAGTCGGCGCCGAAGAGCTTGCCCTCCTCGAAGGAGGTGAGCGCCGCCTCGTCGGCCAGCAGCCGCGGGAGCAGGTCGACGCCGTCCACGCGCACCGCCCGCAGCCAGCCGAGGTGGTTCAGGCCCGCGTAGTCGAACCAGGCGCGGCCGGCGTCGACGCCCAGGGCGCGCGCCACCCTCCTGCCGAGGCCGACGGGCGAGTCGCAGATGCCGATGACGCGGTCGCCGAGGTGGTGGGACATGGCCTCGGTGACCATGCCGGCGGGGTTGGTGAAGTTGATGACCCAGGCGTCGGGCGCGAGCCGCGCGATGCGGCGGGCGATGTCGACGGCGACGGGGATGGTGCGCAGCCCGTACGCGATGCCGCCGGGTCCGACCGTCTCCTGGCCGAGGACGCCCTCGTCGAGGGCGACGCGCTCGTCGACGACGCGTCCGGCGAGACCGCCGACGCGGATCGCGGAGAAGACGAAGTCGGCGCCGGTGACGGCCTCGTCGAGGTCGGTGGTGACGGTGACCCCGGGCGCGTCGGGGTGTCCCTGCGCCTGCTGCCGCAGCACCCGGACGATGGCGTCCAGGCGTCCGGGGTCCAGGTCGTGCAGGGTCACGTGGGTGACGCGGCCCGCCGCACGGTCCTCCAGCAGGGCGCGGTAGACCAGCGGGACGCGGAAGCCGCCACCACCGAGAATCGTGAGCCTCATACCTCGACCACCTCCACCCCCGCCTCGCGCAGCGAGGTCCGGGTCGTCGCGTCCGCCGGGGCGTTGGTCACCACGACGTCGATGTCCTCGGGCCCGCACACGCGGGCCATGCCGGTGCCGGGGAACTTCCCGGCGTCCGCCGCGAGCACCACCTGGTCGCTCGCCGCGATCATGGCCCTTTTGACGGGCACCTCCACGGCGGTCGTGTCCAGTATCTGCCCGCCCGGGCGGATGCCGCTGGTGCCCAGGACCAGCCGGTCGGCCCGGACCTGGCGCAGGTTGTCCTCGGTGAGGAAGCCGACCAGGGAGCGGTACTCGCGGCGCACGACCCCGCCGAGCAGCACCAGCTGGACGTCCTTCTCGTCCTGCAGCTCCTCGTAGACCGCGAGGTTGCTGGTGATCACCGTGAGCGAGCGGCCGCGCAGGTGCCGGGCGACCCGCAGTGCGGTGGTCCCGATGTCCAGCAGCACGGTCTCGCCGTCCTTGATGATCTCGGCGCACCGGACGGCGATGGCGTCCTTGGCCTCGACGCGGACGGCGGCGACGTCCGGGAACGGGTCGTCCTCGCCGGTCAGCGGGACCGCGCCGCCGTAGACACGCTTCAGCAGGCCCTCGTCCTCGAGCTGGATGAGGTCGCGGCGGATCGTGGCCTGGCTGGCGCCGATCCGCTCGGCCAGCACGGTCACCGAGGTGGGGCCGTCCGCCCGCAGCGCACGGAGGATCAGCTCATGTCGTCGGTCGGGGAGCATGGCACGAACCCTACCCGGGCTCTCTGCAAAGTCAATCAAAGTCGAGCAGGTTTGTGATTGACCCTTGTCAAACCACTGCACAGCATGCAAGCTCTTGCCTACTTCAGGCCGGGGCGTCCCCCTGTCCGGGCCTGGACCGGGGGGACACGAAGCACCGGGCGCCCCGCGCCGGTGCCCCTGGAGAGGTAGGTCGCAATGCCGCGGTCGACGCACGCCCGCAGCACCCGGGAGGAGGCAGCCGATGTCTTCCTGTCAGGGCTGCTCTTCTTCGACCTGGGTTTCACCGGGCTCCCCTCGGCTCCCACCCCGGGCGCCGAGGTGTGGACCAAGGGCATGGGCACGTCGCCCGGCGGGATCGCCAACTTCGCGGTCGCGCTGAGCAGGCTGGGGCTGCGCACGTCGCTGTCCGCGGCCTTCGGTGAGGACCTGCTCGGCACGCACCTGTGGCACGAGCTGTCCGTGACCGAGGGCGTCGACCTCTCCCGCTCGCGCCGCTTCGCCGGGTGGCCGACCCCGGTGACCGTCTCGCTCGCGTACGACGGCGACCGGGCGCTGGTCACCCACGGCCAGGAGCCGCCGCTCGGCCCGGACGCGATGATCGGCGAACCGCCGGCGAGCCGGGCCGCGATCGCCCACATCGGCGCCGAGCCGCTGGAGTGGGTGGGGCGCGCGCACGCGGCGGGCACCCTGGTCTTCGCCGACGTCGGCTGGGACCCCTCGGAGCGCTGGAGCCCGGCGGTGCTGGAACAGCTCGCCCTGTGCCACGCCTTCATGCCCAACGCCGAGGAGGCGATGGCCTACACCCGCACCGGCACCCCGCGGGCGGCGTTGTCCCGGCTGGCCGACCTCGTGCCGCTCGCCGTGGTCACCGACGGCGCCGGGGGCGCGCTGGCGGTGGACTCCACGACGGGCGAGAGCGTGTCGGTGGCCGGTCTGCCGGTGGACGCCGTCGACACCACCGGCGCCGGCGACGTCTTCGGGGCCGGGCTGGTCGCCGCCACCCTGGCGGGCCGCCCGCTCGCCGACCGGCTCCGCTTCGCCAACCTCGTCGCCGCGCTGTCCGTGCGGCGGATCGGTGGCGCCGCCGCCGCACCGGACGTGGCCGCCGTCGCCCGCTGGTGGCGGTCCGTGCGCGACTCCCCCGGCAACGACGACCTGCGCTCCGCGTACGCCTTCCTCGACCACACCGTGCCGGCCGCCGCGACGACCGCCGCCGGCCCGCACCACGCCGATCAGCCCGAGCAGTAGGAGAACCCCGTGGACCTTTCCCGCAGACGATTCCTGCAGGCGACCGTGCTCACCGCCGCGGCCGCCGGCCTCACCGCCGCGTGCGGTGGCGGCGGAACGGGCGGCACCAGGAACGGCAAGAACCTCACGCTCTGGTACTGGGGCGGCGGGCTGAGTGACAAGGTTGTCAAGGACGCCGAGGCGCACTTCACCGAAGTGACCCTGAAGTCCGCGCAGATAGGCGGCGACTTCAAGCAGAAGCTGCTCACGACGCTGACCGGCGGCCAGTCCGTGCCCGACATCACCGGCATCAAGGGCGAGGACATGGCCTCCTTCCTGCCCAACGCCAACCGCTTCCTGGACCTCAACGACCTGGGCTTCAAGGACGTGGCCCCGCAGTACCTGGAGTGGAAGAGCAAGCTGGCGCGCAGCGAGGACGGCCGGCAGATCGGCTTCCCGATCGACATCGGCCCCACCGCGATGTTCTACCGCGCGGACTTCTTCGAGCAGGCCGGGCTGCCCTCCGAGCCGGAGCAGGTCGCGGCGCAGATCAAGACCTGGGACGACTGGCTGGCCGCGGGCCGGGAACTGCGCAAGGCGGTGCCGTCGGCGTCGCTGATCAACAGCGCGAGCGCGGTCTTCGACATCGCCGTCGGCCAGGGCACGCAGCGCTTCATCGACACCGGCAACCACTTCGTCGGCGACCAGGACCACATCCGTGCCGCCTGGGACCTGGCCGTGCGGCCGTACGGGCTCGGGCTCGACGCCAAGATCAACGACAACAGCTGGAACGCGGCCATCGCCAAGGGCACGCTCGCGACCGAACTCGGCGCCGCCTGGCACGCCCTGGACATCTCCTCCGCCGCGCCCGACTCCAAGGGCAAGTGGCGCGTGGCCCCGATGCCGGGCGGCCCGTCCAACCTCGGCGGCTCGTTCCTGGCGCTGCCCCGCCAGTGCCGCAACCCCGAGCAGGCCTTCAAGGTCGTGAGCTGGCTGCTGAGCCCCGCCAACGACGCCCGCGGCTTCGCCGACGCCGCGATCTTCCCGGCCGCCCCCGCGGCGTACGCGATGCCGCAGATGACCGCCGGCGATCCGTACTTCGGCGGCCAGAAGACCATCGACGTCTTCGGGCCGGCCGCCAAGGCGATCCCGGAGGCGTACGAGGCCCCGGCGGACGCGGCCCTGATGGCGACGTACAAGACCGAGCTGACCAACGTCGAGACCAAGGGCAAGAAGGCGGACGATGCCTGGAAGGACGCCGTGGCCCAGGCCAAGCAGATCGCGCAGCGGCAGGGCGTGCGCTGACATGGCGGCGCCTCCGACCACCGGCCCCGGCTCCGTCGCGGTGGACGCCACCGGCGGCGGCCCGGGGCGGCCGCGCCTGCGTCCGCGCCGCTCCGCGCCCGCGCACCACCTGCCGCAGCCGGCGGCGCGGGCCGCCCGGCGCGGTGTGCTGTCCTTCTGGCCGCAGTACCTGGCGATCTCGCCGTTCTACCTGGTCTTCGGCGTCTTCATGCTCTGGCCGGTGTTCTACTCGCTCTACCTGGCCTTCCACCGCTGGGACGGCATCGGCGAGATGCAGTTCGTCGGGTTGCAGCAGTTCCGCTTCCTGATGGACGACCCGGTCTTCTGGCTGTCGATCCGCAACACCCTGGCCATCTGGGTGCTGTCGACGGTGCCGACGCTCCTGGGGGCGCTGGTGCTGGCCACGCTGCTCAACTCCGTGCGGCGCTTCAAGTCCTTCTACCGGATCGCGCTCTTCCTGCCGAACGTCACCTCGATCGTCGCCATCGCGATCTTCTTCGGGGCGGTCTTCAGCAACAACTTCGGCCTGGTCAACGCGATCCTGCACATGGCCGGCCTGCCCGAGGTCCAGTGGATGAGCAATCCGTGGACCATCAAGCTGGTCATCGCGCTGCTGATGACCTGGCAGTGGACCGGGTACAACATGATCATCTACCTGGCGGGGATGCAGGCCATCCCCGGCGAGGTCTACGAGGCGGCGCGGATCGACGGGGCCGGGCCGGTGCGGACCTTCCTGCGCATCACGATCCCGATCCTGCGCCCGGTCATCCTGTTCACGGTCGTCATCTCGACCGTCAACGGCCTGCAGAGCTTCACCGAGCCGCAGGTCCTGTTCGGGAGCAACGCGGCCAACGCCAATCTCGGCGGCCCCGGCCAGGCGGGTCTGACCACCTTGCTCTACTTCTACCAATCGGCGTTCTCCAACAACGACTTCGGCTACGGGGCCGCCATCGTCTGGGCGTTCTTCGTGCTCATCCTCGTGCTCGTCGTCGTCAACTGGCGCCTCGTCCAGCGCGGGAGGAAGTCATGACGCGCACCGCACGGTCGCTGCGCCCCAAGGGGCTCACCGCGCACCTCGTGCTGATCGTCGCGGTCCTCGTCTCGGTCTTCCCGTTCTACTGGACGATCGTCATGGCGACCAACACCACCCGCGACATCTACCGCACGCCGCCAAAGGTCTCCTTCGGCCCGCACCTGCTGGACAACGTCCGCACGGTGCTCGACAGCATCGACTTCTTCGGCTCGATGCTCAACACGCTGGCGGTCGCCTGCGTCTCGACCGTGCTCGTGCTCCTCGTCGACTCGATCGCGGCCTTCGCCTTCGCCAAGTTCGACTTCCCCGGGCGCAAGTGGCTCTTCGGGGTGCTGCTCGTCTTCATGATGCTGCCGCTGCAGCTGGCGATCATCCCGCAGTACCTGATCATGATGCACCTGGGCTGGCTCGGCACGCTCAAGGCGCTCATCCCGCCCGCGCTGGCCAACGCCTTCGGCATCTTCTGGCTGCGCCAGTACGTCAGCGGGGGCGTCCCCGACGAACTTCTCGACGCCGCCCGCATGGACGGCTGCGGCTTCCTGCGCCAGTACTGGCACGTGGTGCTCCCGATGATCCGCCCGGCGCTGGCGTTCCTCGGCATCTACGCCTTCGTCAACGCCTGGAACGACTACGTCTGGCCGCTGATCGCCCTGGTCAACCCCGAGCACATCACGCTCCAGGTCGCCCTGGCCCAGCTCAACGTCGGCCGCTCCACGGACTACAGCGTCGTGATGGCCGCCGTGCTCATCGCCTCCGCGCCCCTGGTGCTGGTCTTCGCGCTCTTCGCGCGGGGCTTCATCGCGGGCGCGACCGAGGGGGCCGTCCGCGGCTGACCCGTCACCGGTCCCGGGGCGCGCCGACCGGCGCCCCGGGGCGGCCCGGGCGGGCGGTCAGCCCGTCTGCACCGTGACCATGCCGTTCTCGGTGGTGGCGGTGATCCTGCGGGACGACGACGGATCGGTCGGCACGCTCACCTGCCTCATGCCGACGCCGGTCCGGGCCCGCACGTCGTAGGCGGTTCCGGGCGGCACGGTGACGGTGACCATGCCGTTCCCGGCGGTGGCGGTGACCTCCTGCGGTGCGACGGCGAAGGTCGCCTCGACCGTGCCGTTCCCGCTCGTCAGGGACGCCCGGCGGGCGCCGAGCGCGCTGCCGGTGACGCCGCCGTTGCCCGTGCCGAGGTCGACCGAGCCGGTGACGCCGTCCGCCTCGACCTCCCCGTTGTCCACCCTGACGGTGACGGGCGTCGCGGGGGGCACCCTGACGACGTAGTCGACCTTGCACGGCCGGCTGTTCCCGCACCCGGAGCCGACCAGCCGCAAGGTGCCGCCCTCGACTTGATGACGGGTGGCCGGCTTCACGGCGCCGTACTCCAGGGTCTCGGTCACCGACATCGGCCCGCTCCCCACGGTGATCCGCACGGAGCCGTTCTCATTGCGCACGTCGAGCGCCTTCGCGCCGGAGATCTCGTAGGAGTGCGGGGAGGACCCGCCGGTCGCGCCGCCGGGTGACCCTCCCCCCGAGGGCACGGCGGGGCCGGTGACGTCGGCACCGGGTGCCCCGTCGCCGCCCGCGTCGCAGGACACCAGGAACCCCTCCGCCGCAAGGGCCAGGACGACCGCCACCGCGCGCCAACTCTTCACCACTGCCTTCTCCTTGCACGTCGCCAACCATCGCCCCACGGGAGCATATCCCTGCAAAGGCGGCATTCCCGATCCTCCGATGAGGTGAATGGCCCGCCGGGACGCGGGTACACGCGCCTCGACCGCGGTGCGGCGAACGGGTGGCAGCGGCCGTGCGGGCGGCGCGCGGGGCGGGCCGGGTGCGCCGCGGCCGGTAGACCTGGCGGACGGGGCGGACGGATCCGGGAGGGCAGGATGGGGCGCACGGCGGCCGAGGTGACGGGGTGGCTGCTCGTGCTGCTCGCCCTGTACGTGGTGCTGATCGGGCCCGTCACGGTGCTGGAGGTCATCGTCGGCGCGGCCGGCGCGTTGCTGGCCGGCATCGCCGCGCACACCGTACGGAAGGCCGCGGACGCGGCGCCGGGCGGTGCGCGGTACGGGGCACGTGCGGTACGCGCCTGGCCGGGTGCGGTGCTCTCGGAGACCTGGCAACTGGCCGTGGCGGCCGTCGGCGGGCGAGCGCACCGCGGCGGCCTGCACACCCTGCGGCTGCCGGAGGGCGTCGGGGCGGGATGGGCGACGGTGATGCTGTCCGCCACCCCGGGCACCGTCGTGGTGGACGTCGACGACAGCGGCGAACGCGCCGTCACGGTGCACCGGTTGGGTGGCGGCGCGTCGGCGATGGAGCGGGCGCTGGGCGCCGAGGAGGTGCGGCGGTGAACGCGTGGCTGATCGCGGCCGGGGTGCTCATGAGCGCCGGGCTGGGCCCGTGCGCCTGGCTGGTGCTGCGCGGGGCGGCGCACGCCCGGCTGGCCGGGGTGAGCCTGGCGACGACGCTGGTGGCGGTGGTGCTCCTGCTGCTGGCCGAGGGCTTCGGGCGCACTTCGTACGGCGATCTCGCACTGGTACTGGCCGTACTGGGGCCGGTCGGGACGCTGGTGTTCACCCGGTTCCTGGCCGGGGAACCGCACGAGGGCGGCGGTGCGGCGACATGACGGTCCGTCACCTGCTGGCCCTGGCGCTGCTGGTCACGGGCTGCGCCGTGCTCCTGCTGTCCGCGGCGGCGCTGGTCCTGCTGCCCGGCCCCTACCGCCGGCTGCACGCCCTGTCCCCCGCTGGCGCGCTGGGCGCCCCGCTGGTGGCGCTGGCCCTGGCGGTGGAGACGGGGCCGGGGCGCGCCGCGCTGAAACTGCTGTTCATCGGCGTGCTGCTGGCAGCCGGCGGCACGGTGACCACGATGGCGCTCGGGCGGCTGACCGTACGCATGGACGAGCGCAGGGAGCCCGCCACGTGACGGGCACCGATGTGCTGGTGGTGATCGCGCTGCTGCTGGTGGCGGTGACGGCCACGGCGGCCGTGCTGACCCGCGACCCGGTCCGGCAGTCGGTCGTGCTGGCCTTCCTGGGCCTGGCGTTCGCGCTGCTGTTCACCGTGTTCCAGGCACCGGACGTGGCGCTGTCGCAGCTGGCCGTCGGCTCGGTGCTGACGCCGCTGCTGATCCTCCTCACCGTCCGCCGGGTCCGGCGGCCCGCGGCCAAGCGGACCGGGCGGGAGGGCCGGTGAGGCGCGGCGCGCGGATCCGGCTGTTCGCCGTCGCCGCGGCGGTGCTGTTCGCGGGCTGGGCGCTCGCCTGCGCCGGGCTGCCGCCGTTCGGCGGTGACGTCCACCCCTACGGCGACCGGGCGGTCGCCGCGGCGCTGACCCGGCACACCGCGAACGTGGTCTCCTCGGTCAACTTCGACCAGCGGGCCTTCGACACCCTCGGCGAGGAGTCCGTGCTGTTCGCGGCGGTCCTGGGGGCCACCGTGCTGCTGCGGCCGGCCCGTGACGAGCACAAGGTCGGCCCGGCGCCGCTGTCCGTGCTGCCGGCCACCCGGCTGTTCGGCGCGCTGCTGCTGCCGGTGACGCTGCTGACCGGCTGGTACGTCGTCGCGCACGGCCAGCTGAGCCCGGGCGGTGGCTTCCAGGGCGGCGTGGTGCTGGCCGCGGGCCTGCACCTGGCGTACGTGGCCGCCGACTACCGGGTGCTGGGCCGGGTGCGCCCGCTGGCCGTCCTGGAGGTGACGGACGCCCTCGCGGCGGCCGCGTTCACGGCGCTGGGCCTGGTGGGGCTCGCGGTGGCCGGCGCCTACCTGGCCAACACGCTGCCGCTGGGGACCTTCCGCGACCTGGCCTCCGGCGGGCTCGTACCGCTGATCAACGCCGCCGTCGGGGTGGAGGTGGGCTCGGGCGTCGTCGTCCTGCTCGCCGCCTTCCTCGACCAGGCCGTGGAGGTGACCGACAAGTGAGCGTGCTGCCCTACCTCGTGGCCGGCTGGGTCTTCCTGGCCGGGATGTACGGGCTGGTGACCAGCCGTGACCTGATCCAGGCCGTGGGCTGCCTGAGCGTCACCCAGTCGGGGACGTACGTGCTGCTGCTGGCCGTCGGCTACCGGCGCGGCGGCACCGCCCCCGTCTACTCCGACACCTCCGTGCGCACCCCGGTCGTCGACCCGGTCGTGCAGGCGATGACCCTGACCGACGTCGTGGTGGGGGCGGTGGTGACCGCGCTGCTGCTCAGCCTGGTCATCCAGCTGCGCAAGCGGCACGGCACCCTGGACCCGGAGTCGCTGACCGGACTGAAGGGCTGAGGGCGCCGACCGTGGGGCCGGACGCCCTGCTGCCGCTGGCCGTCGCCGTTCCGCTGCTCGGCGCGGTGCTGCTGGCCGTGTGCGGCAGATGGCTGCCGAGGCTGGGCTGCGACGTGCTGGCCACGGTCTGCGCGGCGGCGGAGGTCGTGGTCGTGGCGGCGCTGTGGGCGGGCACGGGCGACGGGCTGTCCGTGGCGTGGCTCGGCGGCTGGCGGCCGCAGGCCCCGAGCGGCCACGGCGTCGGCGTCGTCCTGGCCGCGGACCGGGTCGGCGGCGGGATGGCGCTGCTCGCCGCGGTGCTGGTGCTGGCGGTGGTGGTCTACTCGTGGCGCTACTACGCCGAGCCGGGCGGCGACCACGCGGGGAACTTCCCCGCCCTTCTGCTGCTCTTCGAGGCGGGCATGTGCGGCTTCGCCCTGACCGGCGACCTCTTCGACGCCTTCGTCTTCTTCGAGCTGATGGGCGTGGTCGCGTACGCCCTCACCGGGTACCGCATCGAGGATCCCCGCCCGCTGCAGGGCGCGCTGACCTTCGGCCTGGTCAACTCGCTGGGCGCGTACGCCTCCCTGATGGGCATCGGCCTGCTGTACGCGCGCACCGGCGAGCTGGGCTTCGCCGCGATCGGACGTGAACTGGCGCGGCACGGCGGGCCGGACGCCGTCGTGGTGTGCGGCTTCGTGCTGGTCGTGACGGGGCTGCTGGTGAAGGCCGCGACGGTCCCCTTCCACCTGTGGTTGCCCGACGCGCACGCCGTCGCCCCGACGCCGGTGTGCATGCTGCTGTCGGGGGTGATGGTCGAGCTGGGCGTCTACGGGGTCACGCGCGTCTACTGGGCGGTCTTCTCCGGTCCCGGCGGCATCCCCCCGCAGGCGCTGCGGGACACCCTGACGGCGTTCGGGGTGCTGACCGCTCTGGTGGGGGCGGTGATGTGCTGGCAACAGCGGCACCTGAAACGTCTGCTGGCCTTCTCCACCATCTCGCACGTGGGGCTGTTCCTGGTGGGCGTGGCCACGCTCACGCCGCTGGGCACCGCGGGCACCGCCGTGTACGTCGCGGGGCACGCCGGGGCCAAGGCCGCCCTGTTCGGCCTGACCGGGGTGCTACTGGACCGGTACGGCTCGGTCGACGAGCACGGGCTGCACGGCAGGGCCCGGGAACTGGTGCTGCCCGGCGCGCTGTTCCTGCTGGCCGGACTGGTGCTCGCGGGGCTGCCGCCCTTCGGCACCGGGCTGGGCAAGGCGCTGGCGGAGGACGCCGCTGCGCACTGGCTGGGGTGGCTGCCCGCCGCGTACCTCGTGGCCTCCGCGGTGACCGGCGGCGCCGTACTGCGCGCCGCGCTGCGGGTCTTCCACGGCGCAGGTCCCCGTCCTGCGTCCCACCCCTGGGAGCCGGAGACCAGTGGGGAGGGCGAGGAGCCCGAGATCCGCGGGCCGCGCCGTGTGCTGCCGGTGATGATGGTCACCGTCCCGGCGCTGCTGCTGCTCGGCTGCCTGGCGGTCGGCACGGTCCCCGCCGTGGGCGCCTCCCTCGCCCGTTCCGCCACGGTGTTCACCGACCACGCGGGGTACGCCGCCGCGACGCTCGGCCCGTCGCGGGCGGCCGGTCCTGCGCACATGCCGCCCGCGGCCGGGTGGACGCCGGAGGGCGTGCTGCTGGGCCTGCTCTCCTCGGCCGCCGCCGCGGCCCTGGCCGCGGCCGCCGTGTGGGGCCCCGGTGCCTCCGGCGCCCTCGCGCGGCGTACCCGTACCGCCGCCGGCGCGGTGACCCGGACGGCCGTGGTGCCGCTGCGCCGGCTGCACTCGGGGCTGCCCGGGGACTCCGTCGCCTGGCTGACGGTCGGCGTCGCCGTGCTGCTCGTCGCCTTCGGCGCGCAGGCAGGCGGGGGATGACGCGTGGCGGTCGCACCGGCCGCCCGCCTCCGGCCGTTACGGTCCGTGCATGGGACCGGGTATCGCCTTCGCTCTGTGTGCCGCCGTCCTGATGGGGACGGCGACGGTGATACAGGCCATGGGCGCGCGCCGGGCCGCCGCGGGCTCGCCCGGGGCGCCGTGCTCGGGCGCGCGGACGCTGCTGGCGGCACTGCGGTGCTGGCCGTTCGTCGCGGGTGTCGGGATGGACGCACTGGGCTTCGCGGCGGAGCTGGTCGCGCTGCGGTCCCTGGCGCTGTTCGTGGTCGAGGCGGCGCTGGCGTCCTCCCTCGCGGTCACCGCGGTCGTGGCGGCGGTGCTGCTGAAGGTGCGGTTGCGTGCGGCGGAGTGGACAGCGGTCGGCGCGGTGTGCGTCGGGCTCGCGGTGCTGGCGGTCTCCGCGGGCCGGGACGGCGGGGGCGAGGGGGACCTGCGGCTGCGGCTGGCGATCCTCGTCACGGCGGTCGTGCTGGCGGTCGCCGGCCGGATCGTGGACCGCCGTGCGACGCGGAGCAGGGCGGCGGTGCTCGGCGCCGTGGCGGGGCTCGGCTTCGGCGTCGTGGCGGTCGCGGTGCGGATGCTGGTCGGGTTCGAAGTGGGCGAACTGCTCGCGGACCCGGCGACGTACGCCGTCGTCATCTCGGGGATCACCGGCTTCGTCTTCCTCGTGGACGCCCTCCAGGCGGGCTCGGTGACCGCCGCGACGGCGGCGATGGTCATCACCGAGTCCCTGTGGCCCGCGCTGTTCGGGGTGGTGTGGCTGGGGGACTCCACGCGGCACGACCGGGCCCCGCTCGCCGTGCTCGGCTTCGTGCTCTCGATCGCGGGGGCACTGGCCCTGGCACGGTTCGGGGAGGCGGAGCAGGAGGCGCCGCCCGCGTCGGCCGCGGGCGGCGCGCCGTGAAGGACGGCTGACGGTCGCCTGCCGGTCAGCCGCTCACCGCCCCGGCCAGGTCCAGTCGGTGACCTCGGGCAGGTCCACGCCGTGCTCGCGGATCCACGCGTGGTGCCGCAGCCGGGCGTCCTCCATCAGCTGGCGTACCGGCGCGGCCCGCACCGCGAGCCCCGGCACGCGGTCGATGACGTCCATGACCAGCCGGAAGCGGTCGAGGTCGTTGCGGACGACCATGTCGAAGGGCGTGGTCGTGGT
Organism: Streptomyces sp. PA03-5A; assembly: GCF_033792725.1. Classification (NCBI taxonomy): domain Bacteria; kingdom Bacillati; phylum Actinomycetota; class Actinomycetes; order Kitasatosporales; family Streptomycetaceae; genus Streptomyces; species Streptomyces sp. PA03-5A. The sequence continues at coordinate 121,894 of NZ_JARAVL010000011.1, forward strand.
GCCGATCTCCTTGTAGCCGCGCACGTGCAGGTGGGCGTGGCCGGTGCGGCGGTAGGCGAGCCGGTGGATGAGCCACGGGTAGCCGTGGTAGGCGAAGATCACCGGCTTGTCGCGGGTGAAGAGCGCGTCGTACTCCGGGTCCGCCATGCCGTGCGGATGCTCGTCCTTGGGCACCAGCCGCGCGAGGTCGACCACGTTGACCACCCGTACGGCCAGCTCGGGCAGATGACGGCGGATCAGCGAGGCGGCGGCCAGCACCTCCTGGGTGGGGACATCCCCCGCGCAGGCGAGGACGACGTCCGGTTCACGGGTGCCGTCCTCGGTGCCCGCCCACTGCCAGACCCCGGCGCCGCGGGCGCAGTGGGCGCGGGCGGCGTCGAGGTCGAGCCAGTCGAAGCAGGGCTGCTTGCCGGCGACGACCACGTTGACGTAGTCGCGGCTGTGCAGCACGTGCTCGGCGGTCGACAGCAGGGTGTTGGCGTCCGGCGGCAGGTAGACCCGCACGACCTCGGGCGCCTTGTTGAGGATGTGGTCGATGAAGCCGGGGTCCTGGTGTGAGAAGCCGTTGTGGTCCTGCCGCCACACGTGCGAGGTCAGCAGGTAGTTCAGGGAGGCGATGGGGCGGCGCCAGGGCAGCGCCCGCGTGGTGCGCAGCCACTTGACGTGCTGGTTCACCATCGAGTCGACGATGTGGACGAAGGCCTCGTAGCAGGAGAACAGCCCGTGCCTGCCGGTGAGGAGGTAGCCCTCCAGCCAGCCCTGGCAGGTGTGCTCGGACAGGATCTCCATGACGCGGCCGTGCCGGTCCAGGTGTTCGTCGACGGGGAGGACCTCGGCCTGCCAGGCCTTGCCGCTGGCCTCGTAGACCGCCTGGAGCCGGTTGGAGGCGGTCTCGTCGGGGCCGACGAGCCGGAAGTCGCGGCGCTCGGTGGTGTCGGCCATGACGCGTTCCAGCAGGTCGCCGAGGACCCGCGTGGGCTCGTGCAGGGTCACGCCCGGCTTGTCGACCTCGACAGCGAACCGCTCCAGGGGCGGCACGGGCAGGTCGCGCAGCAGCAGCCCGCCGTTGGCGTACGGGGTGGCGCCGAGCCGCAGGTCGCCCTCGGGGACGCAGGCCAGCACCTGGGAGGTGGGCGCGCCGTGCTCGTCGAACAGCTCCTGCGGGCGGTACGAGCGCATCCACTGCTCGAGCTGGCGCAGGTGCTGGGGGTTGTCGCGGACCGCGGCCATCGGCACCTGGTGGGCGCGCCACGTGCCCTCCACGGGCAGGCCGTCGACCTCGGCCGGGCCGGTCCACCCCTTGGGCGTGCGCAGCACGATCACGGGCCAGCGCGGGCGCCCGCTCTCCCCGCCCTCGCGGGCGGCGGCCTGGATCTGCGCGATGCGGTCCAGGGCGGTGTCCATCGCCTCGGCCATCGCGGCGTGGACGGCCATCGGGTCGTCCCCGGTGACGTGCAGCGGCTCGTGTCCGTAGCCGCGCAGCAGTTCGTCGAGCTCGCCCTCCGGGATGCGGGCCAGCACGGTCGGGTTGGCGATCTTGTAACCGTTCAGGTGCAGCACGGGCAGGACGGCGCCGTCGTGGACGGGGTCGAGGAACTTGTTGGAGTGCCAGGACGCGGCGAGCGGCCCCGTCTCGGCCTCGCCGTCGCCGATGACGCAGGTGACGACGAGTTCGGGGTGGTCGAAGGCGGCACCGTAGGCGTGCGAGAGCGAGTAGCCCAGCTCACCGCCCTCGTGGATCGAGCCGGGGGTCTCCGGCGCGACGTGGCTCGGCACGCCCCCGGGGAAGGAGAACTGCCGGAACAGCCGGTCCATGCCCGCGGCGTCACGGGGGACGTCCGGGTAGGTCTGCGAGTAGGTACCCTCCAGCCACGCGTTCGCCAGGACGGCCGGGCCGCCGTGCCCCGGGCCCCAGACGGCGAGCTCCCGCTGCCCGCGGGCCTTGATCACCCGGTTGAGGTGGGTGTACACGAGGTTCAGGCCGGGCGAGGTGCCCCAGTGGCCGAGCAGCCGTGGTTTCACGTGTTCGGGGCGGAGCGGTTCGGCCAGGAGCGGATTGCCCATCAGGTAGATCTGGCCGACGGCCAGGTAGTTCGCGGCGCGCCAATGGGCGTCGAGGGCACGGAGCTCCTCGTCGTGCATGGCTTCCTCCGAAACGTCGGGTACGGGAGACCTCTCCTTCCCAGACTCGGCACTCCCGATGACGGTCCGCTAGGGCCGGATGGGGCCTCTTGCGGTGGTCCGGACGCCGACGGGATGTCCGACACGGGCCGTGATCTGGAGTGCGCGTGCCGCAGGAGGGGGCAGGGAAGATCGCGGATTGAGCGGATTCGGGCGAACCGGACCGGTTTCGGCGCATCCCCGGCACGGCCCGCCGCCAGGCCCTACGGTCCCGGAATCGGCCCCGAACGGACGCCCGGATGGACAGGGGGACCACGATGCACGAGACCAGGACCGACATGCCGGCCCCGGCGGTCGGCGACCCGGCCGCCGAGGAGATGTTCCGCGCGCTGCTGGAGGCGGCCCCGGACGCGATGGTCATCGTGGACGGCACCGGTGTCATCAGACTGGTCAACGCCCAGACCGAGTCCCTGTTCGGCCACACCCGGCAGGAACTGCTGGGCCGTCCCGTCGAGGTGCTGGTCCCCGATCGCTTCCGCGGCCACCACCCCGCCTACCGGCACGGCTACGCGGACAACCAGCAGGTACGGCCGATGGGCGCCGGGCTGGAGCTGTACGGGCTGCGCAAGGATGGCCGGGAGTTCCCCGTCGAGATCAGCCTGAGTCCGCTGCAGACCGCCGACGGCCTGCTGATCTCCGCGGCGGTGCGCGACGTCAGCGAGCGCAAGGCCGCCGAGGAGCGCATCAACGAGCTGGCGGTGCTCGTCGAGTCGTCCCAGGACGCGATCCTCGCCAAGACCCTCGACGGCCGCATCACCTACTGGAACGCCGCGGCACAGCGGCTGTACGGCTACGCGGCGGAGGAGGCCATCGGCCGGCACGTGTCCATGCTGGCCCCGGCGCACCTGAAGGAGGAGATCGCGACCCTGCTGCAGCGGCTCGGCCGGGGCGAGCGGGTGGAGCACTTCGAGACGCTGCGGGTGACGAGCACCGGGCGGCTGCTGGACGTGGACGTGACCCTCTGGCCGATCCGCGACCGCGACGGGGCCATCGTGGGCGCCTGCTCCATCGTGCGCGACATCGCCGACCTCAAGCGTGCCGAGGAGGAGCTGACGGAGCTGTACCGGCAGCAGCGGCACATCGCGCTGACCCTGCAGCGCAGCCTCATGGGGTCACCGGCCGAGCCGCCCGGCATGCGCACCGCCAGCCGCTACTTCCCGGCCACCCAGGGCGCGGGCGTCGGCGGTGACTGGTTCGACCTCATCCCGCTGGGCGGCGGTCAGGTGGGCGTGCTCATCGGCGATGTGATGGGGCGTGGCCTGGAGGCCGCCGCGGTGATGGGGCAGTTGCGTTCGGCGGCCCGCGCGCTGGCCAAGACCGGGATACCCCCGCGGCAGTTGATGCAGGCGCTCGACGCCTTCGTCACCGACCTGCCCGACCAGCTCGTCACCTGCTGCTACCTGGTGGTGGACCCGGACGCGGGCGAGGTGACGGTCTGCTCGGCGGGCCATCTGCCGGTGCTGCTGGTGGATCCCGGCCCCGGGGCCGCCGTGCGCGAGCTGCCCGCGCCGATCAGCGTGCCGCTCGGCGTCGGCGACGTGCCGCACCAGCAGGTGTGCCTGCCCGTCCCCGCCGGGTCGACGCTCGTGCTGTACACCGACGGGCTGGTCGAGACGCCGCGCTCCGACATCGACGCACAGCTGCGCCGGCTCGGCACGGAACTGCGCACCGCCTTCGCCCGCTCCCCCGGGCTGGAGGAGGCCGCCGACATGGTGCTCGCCTCGCTCCGCCCCGACGCCGACGGCCACGCCGACGACGTCACCCTGCTGCTCGCCCGGCTGCCCGAGGCTCCGCTCGCCGCGACCACCATGGAGGTGACGGCCGTCCCCTCGGCGGTCGCCGAGGGGCGCGGCTTCGTCCGCGAGACCCTGGCGCAGTGGGGCTGCGAGGAGATCGCGGACGCCGCCTGCCTGCTGGCCTCGGAAGTCCTCACCAACGCCGTGCGGCACGCCCAGGGGCCTTTGCGGCTGCGGCTGCACCGTACCGACCGGGAGATCACCGTCGAGGTCACCGACCACAGCACGCACATCCCGCAGCGCCGTCCGGCCGAACTCGGCGACGAGTCGGGGCGCGGTCTGCTGCTGGTGGAGGCCCTGGCCACGGGCTGGGGCACCCGGCCGTCCAGCGACGGCAAGACGGTCTGGTTCACCCTCCTGCTGGTGCACCGGTGACGCTGCGGCCGGCGCCTCCGGTCGGCCCGGCCGTCTCCACGAAGTGGGGGTTGTACATCACGCCGAGCAGGTTGCCGAAGGGATCGAGGGCCGCGCCGGCGACGAAGCCGTGGCCGTGGTCGCGCGGTGCCTCGTGCGGGCGGGCGCCCAGGGCGATCAGGCGCTCCCAGACCGTCTCGAGGTCGTCGACGTGCCAGTAGGCGACGACGCCGGCGGGCGCGGAGGGCGTGCGGGAGACGCCCAGCTCCTGGCTGTGGTCGCCGAGGCGGAACTCGATGTAGTCCGGGGTGTCGAAGTAGGGCTCGATGCCCAGCAGTTCGGTGTACCACGCCTTGGCGGCCGCGAGGTCCTGTGCGTGGTAGCGGATGGTGGCCAGGCCACGGAACGTCGTCGTCATACCGTCATGCTCGCCTGCCTTGCGGTCAGTTCCGGTCCGCATGGCGCGGGACGGGGCCCGGACGGCGGTGCGGGCACCGCCCCGGCCGCGCGCCGCTGGTCCCGGCCCGCGGGCCGTCCGTAGCATCGGGTCCATGGCAACCCTGTGGGAGCTCATGCGCGACTGCATCCCCGACGACCACGCCCGCCAGGTCACGTCGCGCTTCTACCTCGACGAGGCCATGACCTCCGCCCAGGCACCGGACCAGGTGGTGGACCTCGGCTGCGGCCGCGGCACCTCGGCCGCGCGCTTCCGCCGGCACAACCCGAAGGTGCGCTGGGTGGGCGTCGACATCGGCGACTCCCCCGAGGCGCGGCAGCGCACCGCCGGCGGGGACCCGGTCGTCCACTACGACGGCGTCCGGCTGCCCTTCCGCACCGGCGCCGTCCCGCTGATCTACTCGCACCAGGTGTTCGAGCACGTCTCCCGTCCGCGGGAGCTGCTGGCCGAGATCGGCCGCGTGCTGCGACCGGGCGCGGTCTTCATCGGCAGCACCTCGCAGTTCGAGCCGTACCACTCCTTCAGCCTCTGGAACTACACGCCCTACGGTTTCCGGGTGCTGGTCGAGGAGGCCGGGCTCGCCCTGGAGGAGATCCGGCCCTCCCTGGACGGGGTCACCCTCATCATGCGCTCGTACCACGGCCGGCCGCCCGAGTACGGCCGGTACTGGGACGAGGCGTCGCCGCTGAACGCCGAGATCGACACCTGGGCGCAGCGGACGAAGCGCGGCGCCGCCCTGGCGAACCTCCGCAAGCTCACCTACTGCGGGCAGTTCGCCTTCCGCGTCCGCAAGCCGGCCGGCGCCCCCGCCTGACGCCCGGTCACGACCCCGGGGAGAGCGCCTGCGGACCCAGGTCCCCCGGACGGGAGTGGCCCGACAGGGCGAGGGTGAGGTCGAACTCGGCGAGCAGGCAGCGGATGACGTGCTCGACGCCCGCCTGGCCGTCGAGGCCGAGGCCGTAGGCGTAGGGGCGGCCGACGAGGACGGCGTCGGCACCGAGGGCGAGCGCCTTGAGGACGTCGTCGCCGGTGCGGATGCCGCTGTCGAAGAGGACGGCGAGGCGGTCGCCGACGGCACGGGCCACGCCCGGCAGGGTCTCGGCGGCGCCGATCGCGCCGCCCACCTGGCGGCCGCCGTGGTTGGAGACGACGACGCCGTCCATGCCGGCGTCGGCGGCCAGACGGGCGTCGTCGGGGTGCTGCACGCCCTTGAGGACGATGGGCCCGTCCCAGTTCTCGCGCAGGAAGGCGAGGTCGGGCCAGGTCTTGCCGGGGTCGGCGAACATGCCGACGAAGTGCAGGACGGCCGCGTTCAGGTCCTCCTCGACGGGCTTGGCGAGGCCCGCGAGGAAGGCCGGGTCGGTGAAGTAGTTGGCGGTGCCGATGCCCTTGAGGAAGGGCAGGTACGCCTGGTCCAGGTCGCGGGGGCGCCAGGCGAGCAACGGGGTATCGAGGGTGACCAGCAGCGCGGTGTAGCCGGCGGCCCTGGCACGGCCCAGGAAGCTCCGCGTGACCTCGCGGTCCTTGGCCCAGTACAGCTGGAACCAGCGTTCCGCGTCGCCCATCGCCTCGGCGACCTCCTCCATGGGCGTACTGGACGCCGAGGAGAGCACGAAGGGCACCCCTTGCACGGCGGCGGCACGGGCGGCCGCGCGCTCGGCGTCGGGGTGCACGATCGACAGCACGCCGACCGGGCCCAGCGCGAGCGGGGCGCTCAGCGTGCGGCCGAGGACCTCCACCGTCAGGTCGCGCGCGGACACGTCGCGCAGCATGCGCGGCACGATCCGCAGCCGGTCCAGGGCCTCCCGGTTGGCACGTTCCGTGCGTCCGCTGCCCGCGCTGCCGGCGACGTAGCCGAAGGGGCCGGGCGCCAGGCGCTCGGCGGCCAGTTCCTCCAGCCGCGTCAGGTCGGTGGGGAGCGCGGGCAGCACGCCCGCGAGCCCGTTGAGGTAGATCTCGTACTGGTGGTCCGCCCGGTCGCCCATCCCTGTCCCGTCTCTCGGTGCCGAGAGCAGGACTGTGTCAGGACCGGACCGCCGCGTCCACCGTCCGGTCAGGGCTGCGGCAGTTCGGCCGCCATGTCGGCGCGTACGGCGGCGTTGCGGCGGGAGATCACCACCGCCGCGGCGACGGCACTGGCCGCGAAGCAGGCCACGACCGTCCAGGGGCAGTCCAGCACGTCGCCGGTCAGATGGTCCAGGGAGTAGCGGCCGGGCCCGGCGATCCCGATCGCGGCGGCCGTGAAGCCGAGGAAGGCCGGGTGCTCGAAGCCGCCCGAGGCGGAGAAGAAACCGGCCGGCAGGTGCACGGAGACGGCTCCGGCCATCCCCCCGGCGGCGGCCGCGCCCGCGGCCGGGGTGGCCAGGCCGAGCGCCAGCAGGGCGCCGCCGCCGGCCTCGGCGAGGCCCGAGGCGAGCGCGCTGCGCCGGCCGGGCCGGAAGCCCATGGACTCCATCGCCTCGCCCGTGCCCTCCAGGCCGTGGCCGCCGAACCAGCCGAAGAGCTTCTGGGCGCCGTGCGCGAAGAGCACCGAGCCGGTCCCGAGGCGCAGCGCGAGCAGTCCGAGGTCCTTGCGGCGGTTGGTGGGCATGGCGGGGTCCTTCCGGGGCGGTGCGGGCGCGTACGGCCAGTCTCGGCGCCCGCCGCGGGGGGCGCCGCCCGCGGTGGGCCGTCCGGGCGGTCAGGAGCTGATGGCCACGGCCCGCCGTACGCAGTCCTCGGAGCCCAGGGCGCGGAGCATGAAGTCGGCGACGTCGGCCCGGCTGACCCGGGAGGCGAGACCGAGCCGCAGGTCGGATCCGGTGCGGTAGACGCCGGAGTAGCGGCCGCCGGTGACGACGGCGGGCCGCACGATCGTCCACAGGTCGCCCTCGGCGCGGATCAGCTCCTCCTGACGGTCCTTGTCCCGCATGATGGCCGGGATGACCAGCGAGGTCGCGGCCCGGTACACACCGCGCCGGCCGGGTCCCGACCCGTACGCGCCGACGGCCACCAGCCGCCGTACGCCGAGCGCCCGCATGGCGGGGAGGATGCGCCGCATCCCGTCGGCGCAGACCGTCTCGCCGCGTGGGGAGCGGGTGCCGAGGGCGCTGAGCACCCCGTCGGCGCCCGCGATCACACGGCCGACGGCCTCGGGGTCCCGGACGTCGCCGGGTACGACCGTCAGCCGTTCGTGCGGAGGGAGCCCGGCGGGGTCGCGGGCCAGGGCGGTCACGTGGTGGCCCGCGTCGAGCGCCTGCGCCACGAGTTCGCGTCCCACGTGGCCGGTGGCTCCGAAGATCGCGATGCGCATGTCAGCGGTGCTCCGGGTTCGCGAAGTCGGGGCGGCAGCCGGCGTCCCAGGCGCTCCGCTGGTTGCCGTGGCCCGGGATGCCGCCGGAGCGCTTGAGCAGGGCGGCCAGGTGCATCAGGTTCCAGGTCATGAAGGCGAGGTTCCGGTTGGTGAAGTCGTTCTCCGGGCCGCCGGAGCCCGGGTCGAGGTAGGAGGGCCCGGGGCCGGCCTCGCCGATCCAGCCGGCGTCGGCCTGCGGCGGGATGGTGTAGCCGAGGTGCTGGAGGCTGTAGAGCAGGTTCATGGCGCAGTGCTTGACGCCGTCCTCGTTGCCCGTGATGAGGCAGCCGCCGACCCGGCCGTAGTAGGCGTACTGGCCGCGGTCGTTGAGCAGGCTGGAGCAGGCGTAAAGCCGTTCGACGACACGCTTGGTGACGGAGGAGTTGTCGCCGAGCCAGATCGGGCCGCACAGGACGAGGATGTCGGCGGCCAGCACCTTCTCGTACAGGGCGGGCCAGGCGTCGGTCCGCCAGCCGTGCTCGGTCATGTCGGGCCAGACGCCGGTGGCGATGTCCTCGTCGACGGCGCGGACGACCTCGGTGCGGACCCCCTGCGCCTCCATCAGGGCGCGGCTTCGGTCGATGAGCCCCCCGGTGTTGCTGACCTCGGGGCAGCGTTTCAGCGTGCAGTTGAGGAACAGCGCACCCAGGTCGTCATAGCGGTACCCGGTGGAATCGGACATGGCGCACCCTTTCGGTCACCAGTCATCCTGGGTCACCGTCCGCCGGGCGGCTACTTCAGCAGCCGCGACATCCTCCGGTCGGCGAGCGGCTTCCCGCCGGTCTGGCAGGTGGGGCAGTACTGCAGGGAGGAGTCGCTGAAGGAGACCTCGCGGATCGTGTCGCCGCAGACGGGGCACGGTTCGCCGGTGCGCCCGTGCACCCGCAGCCCGGTCTTCTTCTCGCCCTTCAGGTCTCCCGCTGCCAGGCCGCGGGAGCGTTCGACGGCGTCCCGGAGGGTGGTGAGCAGCGCTTCGTACAACCGGCTGACCTCCTCCGCGGAGAGGTTCGCGGCGAGCGCGTACGGCGACATCCTGGCGGCGTGCAGCACCTCGTCCGAATAGGCGTTGCCGACACCGGCGATGACGCCCTGGTCGCGCAGGACGCCCTTGATGCGGCGGCGTTCACCGGAGAGCAGGGCCGCGAAGACCTCGAGGGTGAAGGCGGCATCGAGCGGTTCGGGGCCGAGGCGGGCGATGCCGGGGACGTCCGCGAGGTCCCGGACGCAGTGGACGGCGAGCCGCTTCTGCGTCCCCGCCTCCGTCAGGTCGAAGCCGGCGCCCTCCGGTTCCGCCATCAGCAGCCGCAGTGCCAGCGGGCCCTTGCCGGGGCGGGGCGGGGTCGTGGGCAGGTCGTCCTTCCAGCGCAGCCAGCCGCCCCGGGCCAGGTGGACGGCGAGGTACGGGGCCGCGCCCTCGTCGGTGGTGAAGACCAGGAACTTGCCGCGGCGCCCGACGGAGGTCACGGTGCGCCCGTGCAGCGCGTCCAGCGGGGGGTCGTAGGTCTTCAGGACGCTCACCGCCACCGGCAGCACCCGGGCGATGGCGTGGCCGGCCATGCGGCCGGTGAGGAAACCGGCCAGGGCTTCGACTTCGGGCAGCTCCGGCATGCGACCAGTGTGCGCCCCGGGGCGGCGGGGTGCGAGCGGCGACGGAGCGGTTCCGCCCGGTTTCGGCGCCAATACCGCACGATGAACAGACAGTTGGATCTTCGGGAGAACTGGACATCGGGCCGCCGGATGTGAATGATCGCAGCCATGGCCGATTCTCTCCCCCTGCCCGCCGAGGCACCGAGCCACCCCGACCCGGGTGCGCTGGACCCCACCGAGGTGATACCCCGGCCGCAGCCGGTGGAGGCGGGTGAGGCCGCGGAGGTCAAGGTCATCAGCGGAGAGGTCGTCGGGGGCCGCCACCGTGGGCAGCGCGGCGGTCCCGGCCGCGGCTCGCTGGGCACCGCCGTGCTGACGGCGACCGGCGCCATCGCGGGACTGTCCATGCTCATGCCGCACGGCGGCTCCGGCGACGTCGCGGAAGCCGCCCAGGGGCCGGCCAGGGCCGTACCGGACGGGTCCGTCGAGGACGCCATGGTGCCGACCGCCGCGGGCGCGGCCGTCTCCGCCGAGACCACGAAGGCCGACACGGCGGTCACGAAGGCCGCGTCGACGGGCACGGGTACGGGTGCGGGTACGGGCACCGCGGCGAGCACCGGTACGCACGACACCGCGCGGCCGGACGCTCCGGGCGACGCCCCGGCCCCGGGCCGCCACGCCCGCGTCAGCGGCACCTGGGACAGCGAGGACTGGCAGGAGGCCGTGGCCCGCACCATCGCCGCGCACCGCTCGGGCGAGCAGGGTCACCTCGGCGGCCGGCACCGCACCGGCGGCGGCACCGACTGGCACGGCGGCCAGTGGAACGGCGGCCGGCAGGGCGACTGGTCCCGCGGCGGCTGACGTCGCTTCAGGGGCGGTTCGGCCGACGGGGATGACGCTGCGTCAGGGAGTCAGACCAATTCCTGCTCGGCCCAGATCGTCTTGCCGGTGGGCGTCTGCCGGGATCCCCAGCGCTGGGTGAACTGGGCGACGAGCAGCAGCCCGCGGCCGCCCTCGTCGAAGATCCGGGCACGGCGCAGGTGCGGGGCGGTGCTGCTGGTGTCGGAGACCTCGCAGATCAAGGTGGCGTCGCGGATCAGCCGGACCTGGATCGGGCCGCCGCCGGCGTAGCGGATCGCGTTGGTGACCAGTTCACTGACGACCAGTTCGGTGATGAACACGGCCTCCCCCAGCCCCCACTCGCGGAGTTGCTCCGCGGCCGTCCTGCGCGCCTGCCCGACGACGGCCGGGTCGTCGGGCAGCTCCCAGGTGGCGACCTGGTGGGCGTCGAGGGCGCGGGTCCGGGCGACCAGCAGGGCGATGTCGTCGCAGGGCCGGTCCGGCAGCAGCCCGTACAGCACGTTGTCGCAGAGTTCGTCCAGGCTCCCGGCCGGCCGGGTGAGCGTCCGGGCGAGCAGCGCGAGCCCCGCGTCGACGTCGTGCCCGGCCGATTCGATCAGGCCGTCCGTGTACAGGGCCAGCAGGCTGCCCTCGGGCAGGTCCAGCTCCGCCGACTCGAAGGGCAGCCCGCCCAGCCCCAGCGGCGGCCCCGCCGGCAGGTCGGGGAAGTCGGCCCGGCCGCCGGGCAGGACCACGGCGGGCAGCGGGTGGCCGGCGCGTGCCATGGTGCAGCGCCGGGTGACGGGGTCGTAGACCGCGTACAGGCAGGTGGCGCCGACCTCCCCGTAGAACTGGTCCGAGCCGCCCTCGATGCCCTGCCCCTGCTCCATGTCGAGGCGTACCACCAGGTCGTCGAGCTGGGTGAGGAGTTCGTCGGGCGCCAGGTCGACGTCGGCGAGGGTCCGCACGGCGGTGCGCAGCCGTCCCATCGTCGCCGAGGCGTGCACCCCGTGGCCGACGACGTCGCCCACCACGAGCGCCACCCGGGCGCCGCTGAGCGGGATCACGTCGAACCAGTCGCCGCCCACGCCCGCCCGGGAGCCGGCCGGCAGGTAGCGGGAGGCGACCTCGACGGCGGCCTGCCGCGGGGAGTGCTGGGGGAGCATGCTGCGCTGCAGGGTGAGGGCGGTGGCCCGTTCCCTGGAGTAGCGGCGGGCGTTGTCCACGCAGACGGCGGCCCGGGCGGCGATCTCCTCGGCGAGCAGCAGGTCGTCGGCGTGGAAGGGGTCGAGGGTGCGGTGCCGGATGAAGATCGCCAGTCCGAGGGTCGCGCCCCGGGCGCGCAGCGGCACGACCATCAGCGAGTGCACGCCGTAGTCGACGACGCTCCTGCCGCGGGCGCGGTCGTACTCCGTCCAGCGCCGGATCTCCGGCTCATGGGTGCGGTGCAGCGACCCCCGCCCGGTGACCAGGGCGCAGGCGGCCGGCGAGTGCTCGGGCACCATGTCCAGCTCCCCGACCTGGGCGGCGGCCTCGGGGCAGCCGGGCAGCACGGACTGCTGGGCGACGCGGCGGAAGGCGAGGGCGCCCGCGGCCGGCAGCGGGCCGGGTTCCTCACCGCGGACGACGGAGTCCAGCAGGTCGACGCTGACCATGTCGGCGAACCGCCGTACGGAGACGTCGGCGAGTTCCTGCGCGGTGCGGGTGATGTCCAGGGTGGTGCCGATGCAGGTGCTCGCCTCGTTGACGATGTCCAGCCGGCGCCGGGCGTGGAACTGCTCGGTCGTCTCGTAGACCGCGGCGGACACCCCGGTGACCTGTCCCGACCCGTCCTTGAGCGGGAAGACCAGCATCGCGTACGCGTGGTCGCGGTCGTCGCCGGGCGGGCGGCCGAGGCTCTCCAGGCGCGCGGTCGCGCCGGTCTGCATCACCTCCTCCTGGACGCGGTCGAACTCCTCGAAGGCCGCGCCGGGCATGAACTCGCGCAGCCGCTGCCCGCGGACCTCCTCCACGCTCCTGCCGACCAGGCGCTCCATCGCCGCGTTGGCGGTGCTGAGCCGTACCTCGCGGTCGTAGACGGCGACGGCGACCGGGAGCTGGGCGAGGACCCCGGCGTCCGGTTCCGGTCGCCCGGGGGCGGTCGCGGCCGCGGTGACGGCCCAGTGCGCGGTGCCCGACGCGTCGCTGAGGAGGCGCAGCCCCAGCCGGACCGGCACGTCCCCGCCGTCGCGGTGGCGCAGGACGACGGGGCCCGCCCAGGCGCGTCCGGCGGCGATGCGGCGCAGTGCGGCGAAGGGCAGCGGCGTGGCGAGCAGGGTGCCGGCGGGCCGGCCGAGCACCTCGGCGGACGACCAGCCGAGCAGCCGGCAGGCGTCCTCGCCCCAGGCGGTCAGCACCCCCGTGTCACCGGCAGCGACGGCAGCGGCCGCGGGCGGCGTCAGCCCGTGGCGCTCCTTCCCTCCCCCGTGCTCCCCGTGGCCGGTGCGCCTTCCCATGGGTACGTCCTCGTCCTCACGGCCGTTCCCCCTCAGCATGGTCCCCCGCCGGGGCACTCTCAACCGGCGTGCGCGGCGGGGGCGCGGCGCGCACGGCACGGGGCCGCCGGTTCACGCGCCGTGGCCCTCTGGGCAAGGCCGTCCGGACGAACGAGACTGAGGCCAGGCGAGTGTGAGGAGTGGCGCAGGTGACGGTGAAGGTCGACGGGCCGCGGACGGTCTCCCCCCGTCTCGCCTCACCCTGGACGCGCGGTGCGGCGGCCGCGGCGGCGGGGGCGCTGCCGGCGCTGGCGTTCCCCGCGCCGTCGCTGTGGTGGCTGGCGTACGTCGCCCTCGTGCCGTGGATGCTGCTGGCGCGCGCCGCACCGACGGGGCGGCGGGCCGCCGTGGACGGCTGGCTGGGCGGGGCCGGCTTCATGGTGGCCGTGCACCACTGGCTGATCCCGAGCCTGCACGTCTTCATCGTGCTCATCGCCCTGCTGCTGGGGGCCCTGTGGGCGCCGTGGGGGTGGCTGGTGCGGCGGCTGCTCGGGGGCACGCCGGGCCGCCGTACGGTCCTGGCGGCGACGGTGCTGGTGCCGTCCGCCTGGCTGCTGGTCGAGCTGGTGCGGTCGTGGGAGTACCTGGGCGGGCCGTGGGGGCTGCTGGGGGCGAGCCAGTGGCAGGTGACGCCGGCGCTGCGGCTGGCCTCGATCGGGGGCGTGTGGCTGGTCAGCTTCCTGGTGGTGGCGGTCAACACGGCCCTGGCCGCGCTGCTCGTGGTGCCCTCCTGCCGGGCGGCCGCGGGGTCCGTGCTGGCCGCCGCGGCGGTGGGCACGACGGCGGTGTGGGCCTGGGCGCCGGTCCCGGGCCGCAGCGGGGAGTCCGTGCGGGTGGCGGTCGTGCAGCCGGGGGTCATCAGCGGGCCGCAACCGCGCTTCGACCAGGGGGAGCGGCTGACCCGTACGCTCGCGGGCAAGGGCGTGGACCTGGTGGTGTGGGGGGAGAGCAGCGTCGGCTTCGACCTGTCCGCCCGCCCCGGCCTGGCGAACCGGCTGGCCGCGCTGTCCCGGGACGTCGGCGCCGACATCCTGGTCAACGTCGACGCCCGGCGGGCGGACGGCCTCGGGATATCCAAGACCTCGGTCCTGATGGGCCCCGACGGGCCGGTCGGCCCGAGCTACGACAAGATGCGGCTGGTGCCGTTCGGCGAGTACGTCCCGGCCCGTACGGTGCTGGGCTGGGCCACGTCGGTGGGCAGGGCGGCGGGTGAGGACCGGATCCGGGGGGACCACCAGGTGGTCATGGACGCGGGCACGGTGCGGCTGGGTCCCCTGGTGTGCTTCGAGTCGGCGTTCCCCGACATGAGCCGGCACCTCACGGACGACGGGGCGCAGCTGCTGGTGGCGCAGTCCTCCACGTCCTCGTTCCAGGGGAGCTGGGCGCCCGCGCAGCACGCCTCGCTGGCGGCACTGCGCTCGGCCGAGTCCTGGCGGCCGATGGTGCACGCGACGCTGACCGGGATCAGTGCGGTCCACGACGCCCGCGGCGAGCGGATCGGCCCGTCGCTGGGCACGTCGCGCAGCGCGGCGCAGGTCTACGACGTGCCGCTGGGTTCCGGGCGCAGCCCGTACGACCGGCTCGGCGACTGGGTGCCCCGGCTGGCGGTGCTGCTGCTGGCCGGGGCGGGCGCGTACGAGGCGGCGCTCAGGAGGTCTGCCCGGTCACGGCGGTGACGACGCGCTCGCACAGTTCATGGGTCTGCAGCGCGTCGCGGGCGTCGAGGGGCTTGCCGTGCCGTACGGCGTCGAGGAACGCGAGGGCGATGCCCTCTATGCCGCGCTGGCGGGCGACGGGGACCCAGTCGCCGCGGCGGCGGACGGTGGGCTGACCCTTGTGGTCCACGACCTCGGCCAGGTTGAACACCTGGCGCTTGCTGTCCTGGCCCATGACCTCCAGGACCTCCTCGTTGGAGCCGCTCATGCGGTTCATCACGCCGATCGCGGTGAAGCCGTCGCCGGACAGCTGGAGCGTGACGTGGTGGAGCAGCCCGCCGCGGACCCGTGCCCGGACGTCGGTGTGCTCGACGGGGCCGGGGAGGAGGAAGCGCAGGGTGTCGACGACGTGGATGAAGTCGTCGAAGACGACGGTGCGCGCGGTCTCCGGGTGTCCGATGCGGTTCTTCTGCAGGAGGATCAGGTCGCGCGGGTGGTCGGCGCACTGCACGTAGCCCGGCGCGTGGCGGCGGTTGAAGCCGACCGTCAGCCCGACCCCGCGCTCCTCGGCGAGGCGCACCAGGTGCTCGGCCCCGGCCAGGTCGTAGGCGAGCGGTTTGTCGACGTAGACGGGGACGCCCGCGGCGATGAGGCGTTCGGTGATCTCCACGTGCGTCTCGGTGGGGGCGTGCACGAACGCCCCGTCGAGCCCCTGGTCGAGCAGGGCGTCGAGGGTCTCGTGGCGGTGCGGGACCGGGACCCGGTGGGTGTCGCCGACGGCGTCGAGGGTGGCGCGGGTGCGGGTGTGCAGGTGGAGTTCCACCCCCGGCTGCGCGGTCAGCACCGGCAGGTACGCCTTGCGCGCGATGTCGCCGAGTCCGATGACCCCGATCCTGAGGGGTTCCATGTGCCGCTCCCGCCTACGCCTGCTGTGCCTGACCTGTGCCGTCGGCAGCATACGGGCCGGCCGGCGGCCGCCAGTCGGCGATCCCGTCGAGGCTGCGCAGGGCCAGGCGCGGGCCGACCCGGTTGACGGTGGCGAACAGGGCGTCGCGCAGCGCGACGGCGGGCGGCGAGGACCAGGTGGTGAGCCTCCCGATGCTCCAGGAGCGGCGTACGACGCCCGTCGTGCGGGGCAGCCGCTGCGCGGTGTAGGCGGCCAGGGCGCGCGCCACGGCCTCGTCCGCGGCGTCGGGGGCGGCGAGGTGGGCGAGGACGACGGCGTCCTCCAGGGCCTGGCAGCCGCCCTGGCCGAGGTTGGGCGTCATGGCGTGCGCCGCGTCGCCGAGCAGGGCGATGCGCCCCTGGTGGAAGGCGGGCAGCCCTCGCGCGAGGTGGTGGACGTCGTTGCGGAGCACTGCGCCGGGGGCGGCGCAGTCGATCAGCTCGGGCACCGGCTGGTGCCAGTCGCCGAACAGCCGCCGCAGCTCGGTGCGTTCGTCCCCGCCGGGGGCGCGGCCGCCCGGCGGGGTCACGGCGGTCGCGTAGCAGTAGACGCGGCCGCCGGTGAGCGGGACGGTGCCCCACAGCCGGCCGCGCCCCCAGGTCTCGTGCGGGAGGTACGCGGAGGGTGCCGGCACGACCGTGCGCCAGCTGGTGAACCCGCTGTAGACCGGCCCCGGGTGCGCCGGGAACAGCGCGGCGCGCACGGCTGAGTTGATCCCGTCGGCGGCGACCACCAGATCGGCGTCGATCGTCCCGTCCCCGGTGGTGACCTTCCCGCCGGGGGAGGCGGACAGGACCCGGGTCCCGGTGCGCAGCGCGCCGTCCGGCAGGAGGCCCGACAGCACGGCCACCAACTCCGCCCGGTGGGCGATCACCACGGGTCCGCCGAACCGCTCGGCGGCGGCCTCGCCGCTGGTCCGGGAGAGCCAGCGCCCGTCGGGGCGGCGCAGCCCGCCCTCGCCCTGGAAGGCGGCCATGGCGCGCACGGCCCCGCCGACCCCGAGCGCGTCCAGCGCACGCAGGCCGTTGGGCGCGATGCCGATCCCGGCTCCGACGGGTTCGAGCGCCGCGGCCCGCTCCAGGACGGTCACCCGCCATCCGCGCCGGCGCAAGGCCACGGCGGCGGCCAGCCCTCCGATGCCGGCTCCGACGACGACGGCGTACGGCTGACGCGATGTGCGGCCCATGGCTTCGGCTCCCCTCCGCAGACTACAGGTGTAGTGGAGCGTACTACATCTGTAGTATCCCGGGGAGGGCGCCGGAGCCGCACGCGAACCTGGGGACGGCGACGTCCGGCGGCACCGGACCCGGAGACGGTGCCGCCCAGGGCCTCGGCGCGGTTCCGGAACCCCTACGGCGGTCCACGGACCGGCGAGGGAACAAGCGGGGACGACGGTCGCCCAGGCCCTCGTCAAGGCGCGCGGTGACACCGAGCCGGGTGACGGCCCACCCGGGCCAACCCCGTCCTGCAAAGGCGCCCTTCGCCCCGGCCGACGGGGGTGGGGTCCGGCCACGCCGGATCCCGGTGACGGTGCCGCCCGAGACCCCCACCCTGGCTCGTCAGGCCCGGCAGGCGACGGGCTGCCCGGGCACCGGGTGAGGGAAGGACGGCGGGGCGGGGGCCCGGGCGGCGTCCCGCCGCCTCGGCCCGGGTGAACCGGCCGGCGTCGGGGCCTTCCGTCACGCCGAACCCAGGTGACGACGATGCCGCTCGCCGGTACACGAGCAGGGCGGGGCCGGAGCCGGGGCCGGTAGGTTGCCGTCATGAGCACCGCGCAGACGTCCCGCCCCGAGCTGATCGCAGACACCGCACTCGCCCTGCTCGCCGAGCGGGGCATGCGCGGGCTGACCCACCGTGCGGTCGACGAGGCGGCCGGTCTGCCGCAGGGCTCGACGTCCAACCACGCCCGGACCCGCGCGGCCCTCCTGGAGGCGGCGGTCCGCAGGCTGGCCTTCCGCGAGTCGCAGACGGCCCACGCCCCCGCGTCCGCGCCCGGGCCCGAGGGGCTGGCCGCGCTGCTCGCGCACTTCCTGCACCGCTCCGTCACCGAGGCCCGTGACCTCACGCGCGCCCGCCTGGAACTCGCCCTGGAGGCCACCCGGCGCCCCGAGTTGCGCACGGTCTACGACACCGCGGGTCGCGCCTTCCGCGAGCAACTGGAGGCGATGCTGCGCGCCGTGGGCTCCGCCGAGCCGGAGCGTCACGCACGGTCGCTCATCGCGTGGTGCGACGGCGTCCTCTTCCATTCCGTCGCGGGCGCCGGGTCCACCTCGCCCCCGCCCGAGGCCGAGTTGCGGGCGGGCGCGGCCGACCTGTTGCGCGGGATGCTCGGTGGCGGCTCCGGCGGCTCGGCCGGTTAATGCGTCGACGCCGTCAGAGGCCCCCGCCATCATGGCGGCCATGACGACGACGCCGGAGCGCACCGACCCGCCCTACATCGCCGACGAGCGCACCATGCTGGAGAGCTGGCTGGACTTCCACCGCGACACCCTCGCGATGAAGTGCGCCGGCCTGGACGACGAACAGCTGCGCACCCCCAGCGCGCCCCCCTCCGACCTCACCCTGCTCGGCCTGGTCCGGCACATGGCCGGGGTCGAACGGGGCTGGTTCCGCACCGTGCTCGCCGGAGAGGACGTGCCCCCGCTCTACCTCACCGAGGATGACCCCGACGGCGAGTTCCACGACCTCGCCCAGGCCGACACCGCCGAGGCGTTCGCCACCTGGCGCGCCGAGATCGCGCACGCCCGCGAGCTGACCCGCCACCGGTCGCTCGACGACATCGGGCTGCGCCGCGGCAAGCACGAAATCTCCCTGCGCTGGATCTACGTCCACATGATCGAGGAGTACGCCCGCCACAACGGCCACGCCGACCTGATCCGCGAACGCATCGACGGGGTGACGGGCGACTGACGCCTCAGTCCGGCACCCGGTGCAGCAACTCGTCGCAGAGCACGCCCGGGTCGCCGGACTCCACGCACAGGCGGGTGTCGTCGCGCCAGTCCTCGACGATGCCCAGCCCCGAGAACCCGTCGAGCTCCACGTAGCGGTGGTGGAACGTCCAGGTACCGCCCGTGGTCTTCACCCCGTCGACCCACCGGCCGGGGATGAAGACCTGGGCGGGCATCCGGGAGGCGGAGAAGTGGCCGTCCGGGTCGAACCTGATGGAACCGTCCCCGTCGTCCGTCGCCCAGGTGCCGAGCACCGCGCCGCGCGACGCGACGGAGGCCGGCGCCACGTCCGCCGTCAGAAGGTGCTGGATCACCCGGACGTCGACGAACGCGCCGAGCACGAGTCCGGCCGTCCATGCCGCCGCTTCGGCCCGGCGGCGCGCCCTGCCCGTGCGCGGCCCCGTCCATCCCGTCCATTCCATCGGCATCTCCCCCCTCGGCCCGGGCCCGGCGACGACCCCCGTGCGTCGCCCGGCCCGGGCACGGACTCAGCGGCCCAGGTCCGGGATGCGCCAGTCCACCGGGTCGTGGCCCTGTGCCTTGAGCGCCTCGTCGATCTGGGTGAAGGGACGGCTGCCGAGGAAGAGCTTGGCCGACAGCGGCGACGGGTGGGCGCCCTGGACGACCGCGTGCCGCTCGGTGTCGATCAGCGGCAGCTTCTTCTTGGCGTAGTTGCCCCACAGGACGAAGACCGCCGGGTCGGGCCGGGACGCAACGGCCCTGATGACCGCGTCGGTGAACTTCTCCCAGCCCTTGCCCTTGTGCGAGTTGGCCTCGGCCTCGCGCACCGTCAGCACCGCGTTGAGCAGCAGCACGCCCTGCTCCGCCCACGGCATCAGGTAGCCGTTGTCCGGGATCGGGTAGCCGTACTCCTCCTTCATCTCCTTGAAGATGTTCCGCAGGGAGGGCGGGGTCTTGACACCCGGCTGCACCGAGAAGCACAGCCCGTGCCCCTGGCCCTCGCCGTGGTACGGGTCCTGGCCGAGGACCAGCACCTTCACCTTGTCGTAGGGCGTGGCCTCCAGGGCCGCGAAGACCTGCTCGCGCGGCGGGAAGACCTTGTGCTTCCCGCGCTCCTCCTCCACGAACTCGGTGAGCTGGGTGAAGTAGGGCTTCTCCAGCTCCTCACCGAGGACGGCCTGCCAGGACTCGGGCAGCGTGATGGGCACGTCGGGAACCTCCGGTACGCGATCCGTTACTGGGGACGAACGTACCGTTCCGCACCGACAATCCGCCCGGCCGGGGGTCAGGCCGCGTCCAGCCGGGCCCGCAACTCCGGTTCGAGGTCCAGGTCGGCCGCCGCCAGGAGTTCGTCGAGCTGCGCGACGCTGCTCACCCCGAGCACCGGCAGGACGGGCACGTCCCCGCCCAGCAGCCAGGCCAGCACGACCTGGTTGGGGGTCGCCCCGGCCTGCCGCGCCACCTCCCGCAGGACGCGCAGCCGCCGCTCCGTCCCCCCGTGCCGGTACTGCCCGGGCACCGCCTTGTCGTCCCGGGTGTAGGCGCCGTGGACGAGCGTGGAGTACCCCAGCAGCGTCAGGTCGGGCTGGGTGCGGACGTGGTCGAGGAGTTCGGCGTCGGCGTGCCGCTGGATGCCGAAGCGCGCCTGCGGCCGCGGCCGGAGGTAGGTGTGCCGCTGCTGGACGACCTGGTACCCCGGCAGGCCCCGTTCCGCGGCGATCCGGCGGGCCTCGGCGATGCGCCGCGTCGCGTGGTTGCTGACGCCGGGCGTACCGACCGTGCCGTCCGCGACGAGGCCGGCGAAGGCCTCCACGGTCTCCTCCAGCGGGACGCGCGGGTCCTCGACGTGGGCGTAGTGGAGGTCGACGCGGTCGGTGCCCAGCCTGCGCAGGCTCTCCCTCAGGCCCGCCCGGACGACGTGCCCGGCCAGGCCCTCGGCGTTGCCGAGCCCGCCCTCGTCGTCGATCCACCGCGTACCGCGCGTGAGGTCGGGACGGGCGCCGACCTTGGTGGCGAGCACGACGTGCTCCCTCGCCCGGCGGCTGCGCAGCCAGCGGCCGAGCAGCAGTTCGCTCTCGTCGCCGGTGGCGCCGTCCACCCAGCAGGCGTAGTTGTTCGCGGTGTCGACGAAGGTGCCGCCGGCCTCGGTGAAGCGGTCGAGGATCGCGAAGGAGGTCTCCTCGTCGACCGTGGTGCCGAAGGGCAGGGCTCCCAGGCACAGGGTGCTGACCTTCGGTCCGGCGCCGCCGGACAGTGTGCGGTATCGCATGGTGCGCACTCCTCGGATACGGGCGGGTCCCTGGTGCCGGCCGCCGCTACGGCGGCCGGCACCAGGGACTGTGCACGTTGGAGTGCGGACGAACGCAAGCCTCAGGCGCCGACGCTGGCGTTGAGGAAGATGCCGCCGTCCACGACCAGGGTCTGGCCGGTGATCCAGGCAGCCGCGTCCGAGAGCAGGAAGGCGGCGGCGCCGCCGATGTCCTCGGGCACGCCGAGCCGCCCCAGCGGGTAGGCGGACGCGGCCTGCTCCTCGCGGCCCTCGTAGAGGGCGGAGGCGAACCTGGTCTTGACCACCGCGGGGGCGATGGCGTTGGCGCGGACACCGGGCGCCATCTCGGAGGCGAGCTGCAGCGTGAGGTTGACCATCGCGGCCTTGCTCATGCCGTACGCGCCGATGAAGGGGGAGGCGCTGATGCCCGCCACGGAGGCGATGTTGACGATCGCGCCGCCGTTCTCCTTCATCCACGCCTTGTACGTCTGCTGGGCGAAGCCGAGCGCGGAGATGACGTTGGTCTCGAAGACCTTGCGGGCGACGCCGAGGTCGAGCTCGGCGAGCGGGCCGAAGACCGGGTTCGTACCGGCGTTGTTGGCGAGGTAGTCGACGCGGCCGAAGGCCTCCATCGTCCGCTCGACGACCTCGGCCTGGTGCGCCTCGTCGTGGGCCTTGCCGGCCACGCCGAGGGCCCGGTCGGCGCCGAGCCGTTCGACGGCCTCCTTCAGCGCCTCCTCGTTGCGGCCGGTGATGACGACGCGGTCGCCGCGGGCGACGAGCGCCTCGGCGATGCCGTAGCCGATGCCGCGGCTGGCGCCGGTGACGATCGCGACGCGTCCGCTGTCGGGCTGGTTGCTCATGATGCGGGTCTCCTGTCGCGGTTCAGTCGAGCGGTCCGCCGGCCACGTACAGCACCTGGCCGGAGACGAAGCCCGCGTTGTCGCCGGTGAAGAAGGCGATGGCGTTGGCGACGTCGTCCGGGTTGCCGACGCGCTGGACGGGGATCTGGGTGGCGGCCGCGGCCTGGAACTCCTCGAAGCCCATGCCGATGCGGGCGGCGGTGGCGGCCGTCATGTCGGTGGCGATGAAGCCGGGGGCGACCGCGTTGGCCGTGACGCCGAACTTGCCGAGCTCGTGCGCGAGGGTCTTGGTGAAGCCCTGCAGGCCCGCCTTGGCGGCGGAGTAGTTGGCCTGGCCGCGGTTGCCGAGGGCGGAGGACGAGGACAGGTTGACCACGCGGCCGAAGTTGGCGTCCACCATGTGCTTCTGGACGGCGCGGGTCATCAGGAAGGCGCCGCGCAGGTGCACGTTCATGACCGTGTCCCAGTCGGACGCGCTCATCTTGAACAGCAGGTTGTCGCGGAGCACTCCCGCGTTGTTGACGAGGATCGTCGGCGCCCCGAGCTCCGCGGCGACGCGCGCGACCGCGGCCGCGACCTGCTCCTCGTCGGAGACGTCGGCGCCGATGGCGACGGCCCGGCCGCCCGCCTTGGTGATCTGCTCGACGGTGTCCTTGCACGCGGTCTCGTCGAGGTCCAGCACGGCCACGGCGCGGCCCTCCGCGGCCAGGCGCACGGCGGTGGCGGCGCCGATGCCGCGCGCCGCCCCTGTCACGATCGCTACGCGCTGCTCGGTGGTCGACATCTGCTCTCCTCAGCCCTGTGGGGAGCGGTCGCGCAGGTGAGCGACCGCTTAGTACGTCCCGTAGCCGAAACCGTAGGAGCGCAGTGACCCTGTGTCAACGCCCACCGCGCCGATGTGGCTCAGCGCACCAGAAGATCCAGCAGACGGTCCACCTCGGCCTGCGGGTCCTCGGTCAGCCCGGTGTGGATCGGGCCCGGCTGCACGATGGTGCTGCGCGGCGCCGTCAGCCACCGGAAGCGCCGCCCAGGATCGTCCTCCGCCGCCTGCCCGGCCCGCTCACCGCCCGCGCAGATGCCCTCGTAGCCGCGCAGCGCCGCCCGTACGCCGGCGACGTCCACGTCGGGGTCGAGGCAGCGCAGCCGCGTCTCGTCCAGGTGGACCCGGGCGCCCACGAAGGACTTGGCACGGCAGTAGACCAGCACACCCGCGTTGATCAGCTCGCCGCGCTCGATCCGCGGCATCACGCGCACCAGGGCGTACTCGAACACATCGCGCCCGCTCGCCGTGCTCACTTGGCGGCCTTCCCCTCGACCCAGGTGCGCAGCCACTCCGGCGGCGCCTGCTTCTCCTGCTGCTTCGGGGCGAGGGTGATCCGCTCCCCCACGGAGCCGGCGCGCGCCAGCAGCACCCGCTCGTACGCGCGCCGCACCTCGTCCGGGCCCGCGAAACCGGGCTCGTCCACCAGCCACTCGTCGGGGACCTGTGCGGTGACCTCGCGCAGCAGCGCCTCGTCCACCCGCGGGGCGAGGTCGCGGGCGGCGGCCTCGACGTCCGGGGCGAAGCGGGCGAGGGCGTGGTCCGCGGCGTCGTACGGCTTGTCCGCGGCCTGGTCGGCGCCCTTCCAGTTGTGGTGGAAGATCAGCGAGGCGCCGTGGTCGATCAGCCAGAGGTCCTGGTGCCAGACCAGCATGTTCGGGTTGCGCCACGAGCGGTCGACGTTGCCCACGAGGGCGTCGAACCACACGATCCGGCCCGCCTCACCGGGCTCCACCTCGAAGACCAGCGGGTCGAAGCCGAGCGCACCGGGGAGGAAGTCCATGCCGAGGTTGAGGCCGCCGCTGGCCTTCAGCAGGTCCTGGATCTCCTGGTCCGGCTCGCCGAGCCCGATCACCGGGTCGAACTGGAACCGCACCAGCACCGGCACCCGCATGCCCAGCCGCCGGGCCAGCTCCCCCGCGATCACCTCCGCGACCAGTGCTTTGCGCCCCTGTGCGGCGCCCACGAACTTCACCACGTAGGTCCCCAGGTCGTCGGCCTCGACGACCCCGGGAACCGATCCGCCCTCACGCAACGGCGTGACGTAGCGGATCCCGGTCACTTCCTCCATGGGCGCATCCTAGGCGGAGCACACGACGCCGGCGTTCGGCCACGGGAGGCAACTTCGCCATGTTCATGGCAGGACGGTGAAGTCCGGTGCTAGCCTGCGCACTCCGATGACGCCCGATAAGGGCGGATACACACCGGGGGGCAACCTTGGAACTCGGACGCGGGCGCGTACGCGCCTGGGTGGCAGCATGGCTGCTGATCGCCCCGCTGTCCGTGCTGGGCACGACATCACCGGCGCAAGCCGCCGAGCGGTGCGTGGCCCCACCGACCGAGTACGTGGCGTACTCCGAAGTCGGGGCCCCCAACTATCCGGTGACGCTGCGCGGCATCATCACACGTCTCTACACCGGCATCCAGTCGGCGGGCGCCTACGGCGGCGCCTACGTGCCCGACGGCTCGTACGTCTCGATCGACCGTTCCATCAACGCCTTCTCACCGACGGCCGCCGAAGAGAAGGCCGGCCACGGCTACCGCACCAACGCACAGGTCACGGCCAATGGAGGCTACGACTACTGTCAGCGGTATCACTCAGGCACCACGGGGTGGACGCCTTCCCCGACGGTCCAGGGGCGGTACCACGCGGTGCGGCCTTGCCTGCGGGTCTACGGCGTCCTGGAGTGCGCACCGAAGTGGTACGTCGACTTCGACGGCTGAACCGGCCGGACGGTGGCAGTGGCCGCCGGCACGGGCAGTCGCCGGCGCGAGCGGCCGTGCCCTGTGATTTTCCGGGGGATGGTTGAACGGCTCACCCATCTCGTCCGTACGACAGGGCAGGGCGTGAACGACGCTCCCGGGCCCCGGCTGGCGGTCCGGAACGGACGAGGCAACAGGATGTGTGACGCATGGCCGAGACGACTGGCACCGCAGGAGCTCCGACCCGCCGCGCCGTGGTCGCCGGGGTGGGTGCGGCGGGGCTCGCGGCCGCGCTGGCCGCGTGCGGTGACTCCAACGACTCCGCGGGCGCCTACAGCCCTGCCGCGCCCCCGCAGGGCGGCGACCAGGGGACCGGGGGGTCGGCGCCCGCCGGCGGCGGGGCCGAGGCGGCGCTGGCCAAGACCTCGGACATCCCGGTCGGCGGCGGCAAGATCTTCGCGGACAAGAAGGTCGTCGTCTGCCAGCCCGAGGCGGGCTCGTTCAAGGCGTTCTCGGCGATCTGCACTCATCAGGGCTGCGCCGTCAACGAGATCGCAGGCGGCACGATCAACTGCCCCTGTCACGGCAGCAAGTTCAGCATCAAGGACGGCAGCGTGGCCAACGGCCCTGCGACCCAGCCGCTGCCGGCGGCGAACATCAAGGTGGAGGGGGACTCAGTGGCCCTGGCCTGAGCCCCCCGGGCCCGGCCCGGACCGTTTCCAGCTGCCGATGACCTCGTCGGCGGTGGTGACCGTGGCGACGAGCGCGAGGGTGTGCCGGACCATGTCCGCGGTGTACGACTGCGGCACCCCGGCGATGGCGTCCGCGGGCACGACCGCCTGGTAGCCGAGGTTGACCGCGTCGAAGACGGCGTTGGGAACGGCCACGTTGGCCGACACCCCGGTGACGACGACCGTGCGCACGCCCAGGTTGCGCAGCACGGCGTCGAGGCCGGTGCCGGCGACCGGCGACAGCCCGTGCAGCCGTCGCACGACGAAGTCGCCGGCACCGACCGCTATCTCCTCGGCGACCTCGACCGCCGGTGTGCCGGCGACCTGCAGGACGGGCAGCCGCTCGGCGGCGCGGAAGATCCGCGCGTTGCGGCTGGACCCGCGGCCGTCGGCGCGGCGTTCGGCGACGGCGTGCACCACGGTGGCGCCCGCCGCGTGGGCCGCGGTGACCAGCCGCGCGGTGGCGTCCAGCGCCCCCGAGGCCTGTACGGCGGCCGCGAGTTCCGGCAGCGCGCCGTCCGGGCCGACCACCCCGCGCTGGCACTCGACGGTGAGCACGGCGGTGGACCGGGGGGTCAGGAGCGCGTCGAGCCTGCGGTCCCGGTTGCCGTCCGTCATGCTTGCCCCCTCGCGCGCGGCTGCCCTACCGTCGTCCCAGGTGACCGTATCTGACGAACCGTCAGGCAGGGAAGTGGGGGCGCACATGGCCGTCGCACAGCGGCGCGGACGCCGGATCATGATGACCCCGCAGGAGATCGACACCTTCCTCGGCGCGCAGCGCACCTGCCGCGTCGCGACCGTCTCGCCCGACGGCCGCCCGCACGTGGGCGCGCTGTGGTTCGTCTGGGACGCTACGTCCCTGTGGCTGTACTCGATCGTCCGCAGCCGCCGCTGGGCCGACCTGCGGCATGACCCGCGGGTCGCGGTCGTCGTCGACGACGGCACGGAGTACGGCGAACTGCGCGGCGTCGAGCTTTCCGGCACCGTCGAGTTCGTCGGCGAGGCGCCCCGCACCGGCGGGCCCCACCCGGACCTGGAGGTCGTCGAGCGGCTGTTCGCCGCCAAGAACTTCGGCCTGGAGTCCATGCCCCACGACGGCCGCCACGCGTGGCTGCGCCTGACCCCGGACTCCGTCGTCTCCTGGGACTTCCGCAAGATGCCCGGCCTCGGCTAGCCCATGTCGTCCTGGACCACGCGCGCACCGGCATCCCCGAGGGCGATCAGCCCTCGGCTGCCGCCACGTCCTCCCCTGCCCGGCGCAGGGCCTCGACGGCGGCGCGGATGGCGGGGCGGCGGTCGGCGTCGGAGCGCCAGACGGCGTAGATGTGGCGCTTCATGGTGTGGCGCACGCGGATCGCGCGGACCCCGGCCGGGAGGGGGCCGCGGCCGAGGCGCGGGACGACGGCGACGCCCAGGCCGGCGGCGACCAGGGCGAGCACGGTGGGGTGCTCCTCGGCGTGGTGGGCGATGCGCGGTTCCACGCCCTTGCCGCGCAGGGTGAACAGCAGCCACTCGTGGCAGAAGCCGCCGTCCGGCCAGGCGATCCAGTCATCGTCGGCGAGGTCGCCCAGGTCGACCTCGTCGCAGCCCGCCAGGGGGTGGCCCTCGGGGACGACCACGTCGGCGAGGTCGTCGAGCAGCGGCTCCTTGGCCAGGCCGCCGGGCAGCGACAGCGGCTTGTTGTACCAGTCGAGGACGACCGCGAGGTCGATGTCGCCGCGCACGAGCCGGGCCAGCGCGTCCTGGGGCTCCATCTCGTGGACCATCGCGCGCAGCTTGGGGTGGTCGTGCCGCGTCGCCGCGAGCGCCTGCGGGAACAGGCCGCGCACCGCGGTGGGGAAGGCCCCCATGCGCAGCTCGCCGACCGCGGCGCCGCGGTGCGCCTCCAGGTCGGAGTGGGCGAGCTCGACGAGGGAGAGGATGCGGTCGGCGTGCCCGGACAGCAGCCGGCCGGCGTCGGTGAGGCGGACCCCGCGGCCGTTCCTGGCCAGCAGCGTCTGCCCGGTCTCGCGTTCGAGCTTGCCCATCTGCTGGGAGACGGCCGAGGTCGTCACGTGCAGGACGTCCGCCGCGGCGCTCACCGAGCCGTAGGTGGAGATCGCATGCAGGATGCGCAGGCGCTCGAGGTTCAACATGTAAGCAACACTACGTGATCACCGGCAGGTTTTCTCGCTTGTCCTAAGAGGTTCAATCCGTCATGGTGATGGCCATGAGCGCACCCAGCACCCGCCACCCTGCCGCCGTGGCCGCCCCCTCCCCCGCCGGCACCTCACCCGCCCCCGCCGCCCCATCGGTCACCGCGCGCCGCCGCCCCGTCGTGGACTGGCGCGTCAGCTGGGCCGTGCTCGCGCTCATCTGGGGCTTCAGCTTCCTGTTCATCAAGGTGGGCACCGAGGCGTACGCCCCGCTGCAGGTCGCGCTCGGCCGCATGGTCTTCGGCACCGCCGTGCTGGCCGCCGCCTTCGCCGTGAAGCGGGAACGGATGCCGCGCGGCGCCCGCACCTGGGGGCACATGGCGGTCGCCGCGCTGCTGCTGAACACGCTGCCGTTCACACTCTTCGCGTACGCGGAGCTCACCATCCCCTCCACGCTCGCGGGGATCTGCAACGCCACGACCCCGCTGTGGAGCATGGTGCTGTCGGTGGTGGCGCTCTCGGACGACAAGCCGACCCGGCAGCGGGTCGCGGGGGTCGGCATCGGCTTCGTCGGCGTGCTGACCGTCCTCGGCGCCTGGCAGGGCTTCTCCGGGACGGATCCGGCGGGCACCGCGATGGCGCTGGGCGCCTCCGCGAGCTACGCGGTGGGGTGGATCTACGTGCGCCGCACCCTGAGCGGCAGCGGCAACTCGGCGCTGTCGATGTCCTCCGCACAGCTGCTGCTCGGCACCGTCCAACTGGCCGTGCTGACCCCGCTGTTCACCTCCACGCCGGGCTCGTTCCCGCTCTGGCCGACACTGTCGGTCGTGGCGCTGGGCGCGCTGGGCACCGGGATCGCCTTCCTCCTGCAGTACGGGATCGTCGCGGAGAAGGGCCCGACCATCGCCACGATGGTCACCTACCTGATCCCGGTCATCGCGACCGCGGCCGGTGTCGCCCTGCTGGACGAGCACCTGACGTGGAACGAGCCGGTCGGCGCCCTCGTCGTGCTCGTCGGCGCGGCGCTGACCCAGCGCCGTCCGGCGGCCTGACCCCCTCCGGCCCGCGCCCCCGTCAGCCGAAGCGCCCGGCGCGGTGCGGCCGGACGGCGGCGGCGACGGCGTCGGCCAGGGCCGGGACCTCGTCCGCCGCGACCGGGGAGACGGTGATGCGGATGCCCGGCGGGGAGTCCAGGCGGAAGCGCGCGCCGGGCGCGACCGCCCAGCCCGCCTGCAGGAGCCGGGCGACCGCCCCGGTCTCGTCGGGCACCGGGACCCAGACGTTCATGCCGCTGCGGCCGTGCGCGGGGACGCCGCGGTCGGCCAGCGCCCGCACCAGCGCGTCGCGGCGCGCGGCGTACGCGGCGGAGACGGCCGGGACGTCGACCGCTCCGGTGCGCCAGAGGTGGGCGACGGTGTGCTGCAGCAGATGGCTGACCCAGCCGGGCCCGAGCCGGTAGCGGCCGCGGACCCGGTCGAGCGTGACCGGGTCGCCGGTGAGGACGGCCAGGCGCAGGTCGGGGCCGTAGGCCTTGGCGGTCGAGCGGACCAGCATCCAGTGCGGGGTGCTCCCGGCGAGCGGGTGCAGCGGCAGCTCGGTCAGGCCGTTCACATGGTCGTCGTCGATGACGAGCACCTGCGGGTGGCCGCTCAGGACGGCGCGCAGTTCGCCGGCGCGCGCCGCGGAGAGCGTGGCCCCGGTCGGGTTCTGGCCGCGGTCGGTGACGATCAGCGCCCGCGCGCCCTGCCGCAGGGCGGCGTCCACGTCGTGCGGCAGCGGGCCGTCGTCGTCCACGCCGACCGGGACCGCGCGCAGCCCCAGGGCGGGGACGAGGTCGAAGACGCTGCCCCAGCCGGGGTCCTCCACCGCCACCGCGTCCCCCGGCCGCAGGTGGGCGGTGAGCGCGCGCTCCATGGCGTCGAGCGAACCGGAGGTGAGGCCGACCGGGCCGGCCGGCACCCCGTCGGCGTCGAAGGCGGCACGCGCGAGCGCGGCGAGCTCCTCCTCGACCGGGGACCGCCCGTACAGCGTGGGCTGCCGCGCGTTGCGGGCGGCCGCCTCGGCCAGCGCCTCCCCGAGCGGGGGCAGCAGGGCGGAGTCCGGGTTGCCCGTGGACAGGTCCCGCACCCCGGGCGGCACCTCCAGGCGGATCTCGTCCCGCGCGGTGGTCGCCGGACGCCGGCGCACCCGGCTGCCGCGCCGGCCCGCCGTCTCGATGACGCCGCGGTCGCGCAGCAGGCGGTAGGCGGCCGCGACGGTGTTGGGGTTGACGCCGAGTCCGGCGGCGAGCTCCCGCAGCGGCGGCAGCGCGGCGCCGGGCGCGAGCGCGCCCTCCCCGATGGCCCGTTCGACGCTCGCCGCGATGTCCGCTGCGCCCCGACCGGTGAACGTGTACTCTCCTAGCACAAAAAGCATTATGCACTAGTGCAAAGGATCGCGCCATGTCCGCCACGCCCTCCGCTGCCGATGCGTACGCTCCCACCGACCTCACGGTCCCGACCCGCAGCCGCGAGCGCGCCTCGTACGACCGCGACCTGGTGCACGCGATCCTCGACGCGGACTACCTCTGCCACCTCGGCTTCGTCCGCGACGGGGCACCGGTCGTGCTGCCGACCCTCTACGCGCGCGTCGGCGAGCGACTCTACGTGCACGGCTCCACCGGCTCCCGTCCGCTGCGCGGCGCCGGCGAGGACACCGGGCTCCCGGTCTGCCTGACCGTGACGCACCTGGACGGGCTCGTGCTGGCCCGGTCCGCCTTCCACCACTCGATCAACTACCGCTCCGTGGTGGTGCACGGCGTGGCCCGCCAGGTCACCGACCCCGCCGAGCGCTCCGCGGCCCTGGACGCCCTCGTCGACCACATCGTGCCCGGCCGCGCCGCCGACTCCCGCCCCGCCAACGCCAGGGAACTGGCCGCCACCGCCGTCATCGCCCTCGACCTGCACGAGGTCTCGGCCAAGGTGCGCACCGGCGGCCCCGGCGACGACCCCGAGGACCTGGCGCTCCCCCACTGGACGGGCGTGCTGCCGGTGACCCGCTCCTACGGGACGCCCGAACCCGCCGACGACCTCGACCCGTCGATCACCGTCCCCGGCTACCTCACCGCGCGCTGAAAGGAGCCCCGCGCATGCTCGTCCACCCCTGGGACGCCGCCCTCGACGAGGCCGAGTGGCAGGACTGGCTGGCCGCGCGCGACTTCGGCCAGCTCGCGGTCAACGGACTCGACGGCGCGCCCCCGTTCGTCCAGCCGCTGCACTTCGCCTACGACGCCGTACGGCGCGAGGCGGTCACCCACCTCGCCCGGCCGAACCCGCTGTGGGCCGCGATCGAGGCCCACCCCCAGGTGACGCTCAGCGTCGTCGACGACTACACCTTCATCCCCGGCCCCTGGCACGCCCCCGAGGGCACCCCGCCCGAGCACGGGACGCCCACCAGCTACTACGCTGCCGTGCAACTGCTGTGCGTGGCCCACCTCGTGGACGACCCGCAGGAGAAGGCGGACCTGCTCCACCGGCAGCTCGCCCACTTCCAGCCGCGCGGCGACCACGCCCCCGTCGTCCCCGGCCAGGCGCCGTTCGGCCGGATGCTGCCCGGGATCCGCGGGCTGCGGCTGGAGGTCACCGACGTGCGCGCCAAGTTCAAGTTCGGCGGGAACCGCCCGCGCGAGACCCAGTGGCGGGTCAGCGGGCTGCTGGCCGAGCGCAACGGTCCGGGCGACGACGCCGCCCGGACCCAGCAGTTGCGCCGCCTCGGGCAGCGCGGCTAGTCGTCGATCGCCGCGCCGAACCGGGCGTTCTGGGACGGGGCGCCGAGCGAGCCGCCGCCGTACGTCCAGCTCCCCGGCAGCTTCAGGCCGCCGGCGCCCGCCGAGAACACCCACACCACACCGTCGTTGGTGTTCTCGCCCGGGGCCGCGACGAGCAGACCGAAGTAGCCGTCGCGGTTGGGGTCGGTGAGGGAGACCTGGGCACCGAACTTGTCGGCCTTCTCGGCGGCGCCCGGGACGCCCGCCGTGTTCTGGCTGACGTCCAGGACACCGGCGGTGGTCAGGCCCCCGGCCGAACCGCGCAGCACCCACACGGCTCCGGCGTCGGCGACGCTGCCGATGTCCTCGCCTGAGGCGCCGATCGCGACGTCCGCGTACCCGTCGCGGTTGACGTCCCCGACGGAGAGGTCCGAGCCGAAGCCGTCACCGCGCTCCGAGACACCCGGCACGCCGGCGTCGTCCTGGGTCCACCACACGGGCGGGCTCCCCGGACCCTCCTGCCCGACCGGCCCGTCCGGGCTGCCGTAGTAGACGCCGACCATGCCGCCGGTCATCGACGCGCCGCCGTCGTCGGGGCTGTGCGGCTCCCCGGTCACCAGGTCGTCGAAGCCGTCGCCGTTGACGTCGCCGGAGGCGACGACGGGGCCGCCGCGCAGGGCGGTGACGGGCAGCGGATCGATGTCGTCGCTGAGGAGGACGTACGACCAGCCGTAGCCCGGCTCGTCGCCCAGGCTGAGGCCGGAGACCACGAGGTCGGCCAGGCCGTTGTCGTCGTAGTCGCCGGTCGTCAGCGAGGTGGGTGCGATGCCGGGCCCTTCCGCCTGCCGGGCAAGCGGCGTGCGCCGCCGGTCCTTGAAGGGCGTGAAGGTCCCCGCGTCCCCGCCCTTGCGGGCGGCGGCCTGCGGCACGGACTCGTACTGGAAGATCGACAGCCCCACCTTGTCGATCACGGCGAGCAGGTCACCCGGGACGTAGGTGGTGAAGTGCCCGGCGGCCAGGGCGCTGCCGAACCGGTCACCCTTCATGGCGCTGACGGACTGCAGCCAGTCGCTCGCGGCGCCGGACAGCCCCTTCGCCGAGCCCCACAGGACCACGACGCCGCCCGCGTCGGCGCCGACGCCGCCCAGGTCCTCGCCGGGGATGCCGACGACGGCGTCGTCGTACCCGTCCCCGTCGAGGTCCCCGCTGGCCACGGCCTGGCCGAAGGCGTCGCCGGTCTCGGCGGCGCCGGGCACGCCGGAGGTGTTCTGGCTGAAGACCTTGGCGCTGGTGGTGACCCCCTTGGGCCCGCCGTACTGCACGGTGACGGCACCGGCGCCGGAACGCCCGCCCACGGTGGCGCCGGGCGCGCCGGTCAGCACGTCCTCGTACCCGTCGCCGTTGAAGTCCCGGTTGCGGTCACTTGCATGGGTGCCGCCGGGGGTCCCGGCGACGGAGGCGGGCGCGGTGGCGATGGCCGCGCCCGTGATGAGGAGAAACGACGCCGCGGTGACCGCAGCCGAGCGGTTCTTGCGCATGAACGGCTCCTTCGCTCAAGAACGACCGGGCGGTGCGGGGGTGTCCGGAAAGAGCCCGTTTCCTTCTCCGGCACGGTCTTTGACACGCCGTGGGGAGGAATGGTTGTAGGGGTGATTGCGGAAGCATGGACGGAGGAGCGCCGTCGGCGCACGGCACCGCGGGCACCACGACCGCCGCGGCCTCCCGGCCTGGCGGGTCGGACGCTCTCCACGGCCCGCGGGCCACAGCCTGGGACGAACCGACGAGCGCGACCGCCGCTACCGGACCGGGCGGACCGACCTGGCGTGCCGGCCCGGTGGGGCAGCGCGCCTGACGATCCGGTCGGGGACGATCACGCTGTGCCGGGGGCGGACCCGGCCGCCGCGCCAGCGGGGCCGCGCCCCCGACACCAGCGTGCGGCACGCGGACCAACGCGACCGCCGGTGCCGGACCCCCGCGGGCAGAACGCCCCGGCCGCCCGCGGCGCGTGGCCGCGACGACGAGCGACAACCACCTACCGGTGACTCCGGCGGACCACGCCGCGCCAACGCTGTCCGCGGCACGCGGACCAGCGCCACACTGGTGACGGCCCCGGCGGCCCGGCGGCTGGAACACCCCCGGACCCCACGGGACGTGGCCGGGCCAAGGGGCCGGCGCGCCTAGCGACCCGGACGGGGGCGACACAGGCCGCGCAGGTGTCCCGGACGGTCGTGCTGGTCCTCAGCAGCGGCGCGTCGCCGCGACGACCACCTACCCGAGACCCCCGCAGGGCGGCGCCGCAGCCGGCGGGAGCGTTACGCGGGTTGCGTCGCGGACGCGGCGGCCTCCGTGTCGGCCGGGGTGCCGGAGGCGACGACCGTGGTCGTGCCCTGCTTCTTGGCGGTCTGGGCGACGAAGGCGCCCGCCAGTACGAGCGTTCCGCCGATGACCTGCGGCAGGGCGAGGTGCTCGCCCAGCAGCACCCACGCGAAGACGGTGCCGACCACCGCCTCCAGGCAGGCCACGACTCCGGCCACCTGCGGCGACAGCCGTCGTACGGCGACCACGCCGGTCAGGTAGGCCAGCACGGTGGCCACCAGCACGACCCAGCCGACGAGCAGGACCGCGGGCACGTCGGTCTCGCCGAGCGCCGCCTGCCGGGTGAGCACCGACCAGTCCATCGACCAGGGGCGGGAGACCGCTGTGAGCACGACGGCGCCGATGGCCAGGCCGTAGGCGATGACGGCGACCGGGTCCGGCGCGTCGTCGCCTTCGCTGCCGTGGTCGGCCAGGACGAAGTAGCTGACCTGGCAGCAGGCGGCGCCGAAGGCGAGCGCCAGGCCCAGCGGGTCGAAGGCGAGCCCGGACCACACCTCGACCACCGCGGCCATGCCGCCGACGGCGAGCACGACACCGATCGCCGCGGCCTTGCTGACCGCCTTGCGCTGGACGAAGCGCACCCAGCCGAGCAGCAGCGCGGGACCGAGGAACTCCACGAGGATCGCGACGCCGACCGGGATGCGGGAGATCGCCGCGAAGTAGAGCGTCTGGACGCCGGCGACGCCGAGCAGGCCGAAGCCGAGCAGCAGACCGGGGCGGCGCAGCAGGAGCGCCCGGTGCCGCAGCACCACGGGGAGCATGACGAGTGTGGCGCCGGTGACGCGCAACCACACCACGTGCAGCGGGTCGAGCCCCGCCTCGATCAGCGGCTTGGCCGCCACCCCCGAACCGCCGAACGCGAACGCGGACACCAGCGCGAGCCAGAGCCCGGCGTTCCTCCCCTGAGACACATGCATCGGGCCATGATGTCAGCTCGCGACAGGACCGTCATCCCTGTGGCGACTGTCGCCCTCGGTACGTGGCGGGTGCGGGCGCCCGGCCAGGACCTCCGGTTCGACCCCCGCCGACCTCAGCACCTGCGCCGCCCGGCTCCCCCGGTCGGCGACGAGCGCGGCGAGCAGGTCGGTGCCGTCGGCCCGCGGCGCGTCCCGCTCCCCGGCGCGGACGGCGGCCGCGCGCAGGGCCGCGGCGGCGGCCGGGCTCCAGCCGGGTGCGTCCACGGCGGTGAGCACGCTTCCGGCGCCCGGGTCCTCGACCGCGTCCCGCCAGGCGATGCCGTAGCCGATGCTGCGCTGCGCGAGGTAGCCGAGGACGCGCGCCACCCGCCCGCCACCGGCGGCGGCACCCGTCGTACCGGCCGCGCCCGCCGCACCGTCCACGGCTTCCCGCGCCCGCGGGTCGGCCTCGAGGAGGGAGTGCAGGAGGTGCGCGGTGTCGACCTGCCGGTCCCCGTCCCTCGTGGCGCGCCGCCGGGCGGCGGCGGTCACGGTGCGCAGCTCGGCGCCGAGCCGCGAATCGTTCCAGTGCACGCGGTCCACCCCATCAGACGGCACGCCCGGGCGGCATCGCCGCACGGTCCCATTCCGCCGTCCTGCGCTGGACGGGCACCCCCGTGCGCCGCGTCCTCCTCAGGGATGACGCCGTCCCCAGGACCGGCCCCGGGCCGGGCGCCGCGGGCGGTTCAGTAGCGGACGTCGCTCTGCAGCAGCGGCGGGTACACCGAGGACGCCCGGCCGTCGACCGTGGTGCCCGCGAACTGCAGCATCGCCTGCAACTCGCCGTGCAGGGGCGCCGGATAGCCCAGCACCGGGGCCGACACCTCGTCCAGCCGCCGCAGGTGCTCCGGGGCGAGGACCGTCTCGAGGCCCGCGAGGTTGTCCTCGAGGTGCTCCAGTCGCCGCGCGCCGACGATCGGCACGACGGTGCCCTCGCGGGCGCGCAGCCACGCCAGGGACACCGCCGCCGAGGTGGTCCCCAGCTCGTCGGCGACGGCGGCGACCTCCTCGATCACGGGGTACTCGTCCTCCCCGGGACCGCCCACGAACGAGGTGCGGGCGGAGTCGGCGACCGCGCCGCCGCGCCGGTACTTGCCGGACAGGAAGCCGTTCTTCAGCGGGCTCCACGGCACGAGCGCCATGCCCTGGTCGAGGGCGAGCGGGGCGAGTTCGCCCTCCACGGTGCGGGCCAGCAGCGAGTACTCGACCTGCAGCGCGATCAGCGGGGTCCAGCCCTTCAGCAGCGCGGTGGTCTGGGCCTGCGCGGTCAGCCAGGCGGGGGTGTTGGAGAAGCCGATGTAGCGGATCTTGCCCGCGCGCACCAGGTCGTCGAGGGTGCGCATCGTCTCCTCGATCGGGGTGTGCCGGTCCCAGTTGTGCAGCCAGTACAGGTCCAGGTGGTCGGTACGCAGGCGGCGCAGGGTCTCGTCGAGCTGGGCGACGATCGAACCGCGGCCCGCGCCGCCGCCGTTGGGGTCGCCGGGGAAGAGGTTGGTGAAGAACTTCGACGCCAGCACCACGTGCTCGCGCCGCCCGGGGTGGGCGGCGAACCAGTCGCCGAGGATCCGCTCCGAGTGGCCGTTGGTGTAGAAGTTCGCGGTGTCGATGAAGTTCCCGCCGCGGTCCAGGTAGGTCGCCAGGATCTTCTCCGACTCCTCGACGCTGCACCCGGCGCCGCCGGGGTCCTCGCCGAAGGTCATCGCGCCGAGCGCGAACGGGCTGACCCGCAGCCCCGATCGGCCGAGGGTGACATAGTGGTCGAGCGGCATGGACGTGCTCCCTTGTGCGTCGGAATCTGTCCACTCCATGCAACGGGAGACGGCTCCGGCGGGGTAGACCGATCCTCGCGGGCTCTTGCCCGATCCTGCCGACTTCGCCCCGATCGGGCTTGCCGGGCCTCTGGAGGGGATGGTTCGGTGAGGTGTGCGCACCCCTTCCGACCTCCTGGACGAGGTCCGCGGCCTCATCTCGACCCACGCCCGGCCCGACCTGCGGACGCCCATCGACGGGCTGCTGCTCTCGCGGGTGGCGACCGCCCCGCCCGACTACTCGCTGACCGAACCGCTGCTGGTCGTCATGGCCCGGGGCGGCAAGCGCCTGCTGCTCGGCGACGAGGTGCACGACTACCGGGCGGGGCAGTACCTCGTGGTCACCGCGGTCCTGCCGGTCACCGGCCACTACGTGGACATGAGCCCGCGGCACCCCGCGCTGGGCATGGGGCTGGTCCTGCGCGCGGCCGCCATCGCCCCGCTGCTGCTGGAGGCACCGCCCGGGCGCCGGGCCCGAGCCGCGTCCGCCCCGCCCGCGATCGCGACCGGTGAGGCCGGACCCGACCTCCTCGACGCCGTCGTGCGGCTGCTGCGGCTGCTCGACCACCCCGCGGACGCCCCCGTGCTCGCCCCGATGATCGAACGGGAGATCCTCTGGCGGCTGCTCACCGGCCCCCACGGCGCCATGGTCCGTCAGATCGGCCTGGCCGACAGCGGCCTGTCCCAGGTCAGCCGGTCCATCCACTGGATCCGTGACCACTACGCCGAGCCCCTGCGGATCGAGGACCTCGCCCGTCTCGCCGGCATGAGCCCCTCCGCCTTCCACCGGCACTTCCGCGCCGTGACGACCATGAGCCCCCTGCAGTTCCAGAAACGCATCCGCCTCCAGGAGGCCCGCTCGCTCCTCGTGGCCCGGCCCGAGGACGTCGCGGGCGTCGGCCATGTCGTCGGCTACGCCAGCCCCACCCAGTTCAACCGCGAGTACCGCCGACTGTTCGGCGCCCCGCCGGGCCGGGACGCCGCCCGCGTCCGCACCGCTTCCGGCCCGCCGGGGGTGCGGCACCTGCCGTGAGGCCTCAGGGCCAGAGCAGTCCTCGTGTCCAGCCGCCGGGGGCGGCGGGGTCGCGGGTGTAGCGGAGGCGGACGTGGCCCTGGGCGGGGGCGGCCTGCCAGAACTCG
Organism: Streptomyces sp. PA03-5A; assembly: GCF_033792725.1. Taxonomy (NCBI): domain Bacteria; kingdom Bacillati; phylum Actinomycetota; class Actinomycetes; order Kitasatosporales; family Streptomycetaceae; genus Streptomyces; species Streptomyces sp. PA03-5A. The sequence goes on from NZ_JARAVL010000011.1 coordinate 159,250, forward strand.
GCCTCGTCGGCGACGAGCCGGTAGACGGTGTGGCCCTCGGGCACGTCGTCGGGGTGGGCGGCCACGTGCCCGGTGGCCCGGCGCCGGGCCTCCTCGTAGGCGGCGCGCCCCTGCATCGGGGCGCTCATCACGCCCGTGAAGCCGGCGATCCGGGAGGCCTCGCGGCGGCCGAGGAAGTCGCGGCGGGCGGTGGCGCGGTCCAGGGTCTCGACCGGCCCGGTCACCCGGATCTGCCGGCCGTGCCGCGGCCAGTACCAGGTGAGCGCGGCGTGGGGGCGGTCCGCCAGGTCGCGGCCCTTGCGGCTGGCCGCGTCCGAGGCGAAGTCGAAAGCGGGACGGTCGAGGTCGACGCCGCGCAGCATGAGCACCCGTGCCGAGGGCCGGCCGGCGGCGTCCGCCGTGCTGAGGGTCATGACGTGCGGTTCCGGGACGCCGTCGTCGAGGGCGTACGCCAGCCAGCGGGCGAACAGCGGCCCGGGTTCGGGTCCGGCGGTCGCGGGGTCGAAGGACGGGAGGGGTCCGCCGAGGACGGGCGCGGAGCGCATGCGCTCGCGGAGGGCGTCGGCGGTCACGGGTGCCTGGTCGTCGGTCACGCACCGATCCTGGCATGCGGCCGCCCGGCGCACCGCGGTCGCGCGGTGCGCCGGGCGGCGGCGGTGGGGCCGTCAGGCCGGGAGGTGGAACTGCTGGTTGGTGCCGCCCGCGCAGGTCCAGATCTGCAGCCGGGCGCCGTTGGCGGTGGACTTGTCGGTGACGTCCAGGCACTTGCCGGAGGCGGGGTTGACCAGGGTGTCCCCGCTGCCGCGCTGCCAGACCTGGGCGCCGGTGCCGTTGCAGTCGTACAGCTGGACCTTGGTGCCGTTGGCGGTGCCGGCGGCGGTGAGGTCCATGCACTTGCCGAGGGCGCGCAGCGTGCCGTCACTGCCCACCGTCCACTGCTGCGCGGTGGTGCCGTTGCAGTCGTACATCTGGACGGCGGTGCCGTTGGCGCTGCTCGCGGCGGCGATGTCGACGCACTTGCCGCCGAGGCCGGTGATCTGGCCGGTGGATCCGGTGGGCGGCGGGGTCGTGCCGCCGCCGGTCACGGTGTTGAAGACGGAGGAGAACTGCCAGGCGCTCTGCGGGGTCCCGCTGCAGCTGTCGGAGAGCTGCCCGTTGGTGGCGCAGGCCTTGTCGCGGCCGAGCGCCCAGAAGGCGAGCTCCTGGATGCCCTTGGACTGGGCGAAGTTGGCGAGCGTGGCGGCGTTGCCGGTGGTGAAGATCTCGCTGGTGTCGTCGTTGACCCCGATCATCGGGGTGTTGCCCTCCATCGCCCACAGCTGGGCGTCGGACTTCTCCGGCCAGATGGCGCCGAGCTGGCCGCGCAGGGCGGTGGCGGCGTCGGTGGCCGCCTTGCCCATGTCGCGGGTCCCGTCGTAGTAGTCCATCGTCATGATGTTGACGAGGTTGACGTTCAGCCCGTTGCTCTTGGCGTTGGAGAGCAGCTTCGTCCCGTTGTCGTCCAGGCCGTTCGGCATGGACGGCAGGGTGTACTGGACGTCGAGCTTGCGCCCGGCGGCCGCGTACTCCTGCTGGAGCTGGGCGAGCGCCTTGTTGCGGCGGTCGTTCGCCGCGGTGTTGGCGATCGCGCTGCCCTCGACGTCCAGGTCGACGCGGGTGAGGTTGAGGGCGTCGACGACCTTCTTGTACTGGGCCTTGAGCGCGGACACGGTCGTACAGGAGAGGCCGACCTCGGTGCCGGAGGCACCGCCGAAGGAGACGATGACGTCGCCGCCGGCGGCCCGCAGGGAGTTGACCGCGGAGGTCCAGCCGGCGTCGGTGACGGGCGTGTCGCCGTTGAACATGGCGTTGCAGCCGCCGCCGTCGATGACGAAGGCGAGGGTGAAGTACTTCAGGCCCGTCGCGTTACGGGCGTTCGTCATCGCCGAGGGCGAGTTCCAGGTCTCGACGTAGGGCGCGGCATAGTGGGCGGGGAAGCCGGGGCCGGGGTTGGCGGCGGCGCTCGCGGAGCCGCCGGTGGCGACGACGGCGGTGGCAGCCATCGCGAGGACGGCGGGGGCCGCGGCGAGGGCTCTGACGGCGGATTTCAGCACGTGACGGCTCCTTCGTGTGCGCACCCGGGGTGCACGTCGTGGGGGGCAAGCCGTTGAGGGGGGTGGGACAGCGGGGTGGGGGGATCTGAACAGCTGTTCATGTAGGTGAACATCGCTTCACTACATGAACAGCTGATGGCCGATGACGGTATGGACTAGACCAGCCCTGCGTCAAGCCCCCCGCACCAACGGTTCGTTGGGCGCCGCGATGACAGCGGGAGGGCTCGCGGGCGTGCCGGGGGGCGGGGTCGCCGCCGCCCGCCGTGCGGACGGCGGCGGCCCCGCCGGTCGTCGTCCGGCCGGGGTCAGGGGCCGGAGACGAGGTTGGCCACGTTGTTCGCGGAGTTGGACGGGCCTCCGCTGTTGTTGATGACGTGGCTGATCGTGCCCGTCCCGCCGAGGGAGACCGTCACCATGTCGTGGAAGCGGACCCCGGACACCGCGGGGACCTCGAAGGCCCGGTCGGCGACGACGGACGGGTTGACGTTGAAGTAGCAGTAACTGCCCAGGCCCCAGGCCTCGTGGCTGGTCACCGAGGGGCTGACCTTGTAGGCGTCGTAGCCGCGGGTGGAGCCGTTCATCCAGGCGGCCTGGTTGGGCGGGTCGTACGGCATCTCGTTCTGGAAGAAGTACGTGCGGCCGCCGTTGCCGTTCCAGATCACCTGGTGCTGCTGGTAGTGCTCGACGAACAGGCCGTACATCGTCACGTTCGTGCCGTTGACGATCAGGCCGTTGGCGGCGGTGTTGCTCGTCCAGCCCACCCCGCTGCCGTGGTCGGCGCGCCACAGCCACATGTGGTCGCCGATGACGTCCGAGCTGTTGACCACCAGGCTCTGGGTGGCCTTGCCGACGCCCGCGCCGCCGATGCGGAAGAAGACGTCGTGCAGCGAGGTCGGGTCGGCGGTGTGCCGCGCGGACGAGCCGGCCGGGCCGACCTGCATCAGCGTCTGCGAGTTGGTCGTGCCCGCGTCGATGAGCAGTCCGGCGATCTTGACCCCGTCGACGTCGGCGACGTTCACCGCGGTGATGCCGTTGTCCGGGATGACGGTGGCCAGGCCCAGGCCCAGGACGACGGTGTCGGCACGGTTGATGTTGAGCGTCTGGTTGAGGTGGTAGACGCCGGGCGTGAACAGCAGGTTCTTGCCCTGGGCGAGCGCGCCGTTGATGTCGGTGGCGGTGGCGCCGGGCTTGACGACGAAGAACTGGTCGATCGGCAGCGAACTGCCGGCCGGGCTGCCGCCCGCCCAGGTCGTGCCCTGGGTGTTGGTGCGCAGCGCCGGGACGAAGACCTTGTACGCGCCGGCGGAGTCCACGTACAGGAACGGCTTCTCACGCGTCACCGGCGACTGCGCGACCGTGGTGTACGGCGGGCTCGGGAAGGTGTTCGCGGGGGCGTTGACGTCACCGACGAAGACCATGTTCCAGTTGGAGCCCGTCCAGCTGCCCCACTGGCTGTTCCGCGACAGCCACTGCTGCTGGGAACCGGAACGCACCTGGCCGTCGATCTTGGAGTCGGCGATCAGGCCGCCGCTGGACCAGCCGCCGTCGTCCAGCTGCAGGTTGCCGCGGACGTGCATGCGCCGGTACGGGGCCGCCTGCGAGACCGCCCAGCGGTCGGTGCCGCCGGTCGGGTTGACGGAGAGGTTCTCCGCGGAGCGCCAGAAGTTCTGGGTGGCGTTGCCCTGGAACCAGTCGGCCTCGGCGTGGACCGCGCCGTTGATCGTCACGTCGTCCGGCGACAGGCCCAGGCCCGCGACCTGGGTGTAGAAGCCGACGTTGGCGTCGACGCTGTAGCTGCCGGGCTTGAAGAGCAGGGCGTAGCGCTGGGAGCCGAACTGGTTGGACTCCTGCTGGCCGAAGACCTGGCTGAGCCGGCTCTGGATGGCGGCCGAGGACATCGACGGGTCGAAGACCGAGACGTTGGGCCCGAGGTCGGGGGTGCCCGGCGGGTTCTGCGGGGTGTCGGTGGAGCCGAGGCTGAAGGACTGCGCGGCGGTGCCGTTGCAGGTGTACTGCTGGATGCGCGCGCTGTCGGCGGTGGAGGCGGCGGGCACGTCCAGGCACTTGCCGCTGTTGCGGTTCACGAAGTGGTACGTCCCGCCGGTCTCCTCGACCGGCAGCCACTGCTGGTTGGCCCCGCCCGAGTACGACCAGAGCTGGACCGGTGCGCCGTCCGCCGTGGAGACGTCGGTGACGTCCCAGGACTTGGCCGCGTCGTTGCGGTTGTTGACCCGGACGTAGCCGTCGCTCGTCGCCTGGAACTGCCACTGCTGCGCGGTGGTGCCGTTGCACGCGTACTGCTGGACCGCGGTGCCGTCGGCGGTGCCCGCGGCGGCGGCGTCGACGCACTTGCCGCTGTGCTTGGCGGCGACGGTCACCCAGCCGGTGGGGAGGGAGGCGGCCTGGGCCTGCGGGGCGGTCAGCACGACGGCCGACAGGCCCGAGGCGAACAGCGCGCCGAGCGCGAGCGGTGCGACGCGGCGCCGGACCCGGCCGCGTCCGGGGACGCCGCGGGACGGCGCTCCGAGGGTTCTCATGGAGGACTCCTGTGCCGCGCGGGGCGCGGCGCCGTGGGGGGGGTGAGCGGGCATGCCGAAGCGGGCGACGGCATGACGTGGCATGACGGAGGTGGGGGGTGGCCGGGCGCACGCGCCCGGCCATGCGACAGCAGCTCAAAGGTCGGATCGACCTTTCTTCACGGCGTGAAGTTAGGCTTCCGCAGCGGACACGTCAAGAGGTCGCGCTACGGATTTCGAATGCCGCCGGATGCGCGGTGGTGCCTCAACTCGATGTCCGGACACGGCATTTGCGCAGTTGGCAGCCGATGCGACACGGTGCGGCGCGGTGCGGCCGGCAGGCGCCGCCACATCCCGGCCGGACAACACTTGAAGGCGCCCCTCCGGCCGGGCCACCCTTCGGGAACCGCCCCGCCGGACCCCCCGCCCGGACCTGCTGATCAACGACCGCCACCTGGGCGGACCGTACTGGTCTGTACCAAAGTCTTGACTGCACCCTTCCTTCACTCCTTAAATCACGAGTTGAACAAGGCCTCCCCACCGCCTCCCCCCACCCCGCTCCCCCACCGGCGCCCCCCACACGCGCCCGCCGACCGGGAAGGACCTCCCCCCATGACCCGTGCCACGAGCGCCGCGAGGCGCGCCGCCGCCCGCCTGTTACTGCTGCTCGCCGTCCTCCTGGGCGCCGTCGCCGCACCGGCCACGTCCGCCCCCGCCGCCGCCCCCTTCAAGGTGCTGGCGTTCTACAACGGCACCTGGGACGCCGCCCACATCAACTTCGTCAAGGAAGCCAACCAGTGGTTCCCGCAGGCGGGCGCCGCCAACGGCTTCACGTACACCTCGACGACCAACTGGAACCTGCTGACCGACGCGAACGCGCTGAACCAGTACCAGGTCGTCCTCTTCCTCGACGACGCCCCGCAGAGCGCCGCTCAGCGCTCCGGCTTCGAGACCTACATGCGCGGCGGCGGCGCCTGGATGGGCTTCCACGTCTCGGCCTGGACCGACAACGCACAGAGCTGGCCCTGGTACTACAACCAGTTCCTCGGCAGCGGGAACTTCCGCTCCAATACCTGGGGCCCCACCACCGCCGTGCTGCGCGTCGAGGACCGCACCCACCCCTCCACCACGCACCTGCCCGCGACGTTCACCTCGTCGGTGAGCGAGTGGTACAGCTGGAGCAACGACCTGCGCAACAACCCGGACATCGACGTCCTGGCGTCCGTCGACCCGGTCAGCTTCCCCTTGGGCACCGACCCGAACCAGTCGTGGTACAGCGGCTACTACCCGATCCTGTGGACCAACACCAAGTACCGCATGCTGTACGCCAACTTCGGGCACAACGCGATGAACTACGACACCAACACCCCCCTGTCGTCGACCTTCGCCAGCGCCACCCAGAACACCTTCCTCCTCGACGGCCTCAAGTGGCTGGGCACCGGCTCCACGGGCGACCCCGCCCCCACCGACCCGATCTCCGAGACCTCCTGGTACTCCCTGGTCAACGCCGGCAGCGGCCGCTGCGTGGACGCACGCGCCGCCGCCACGGCCAACGGCACCGCGATCCAGCAGTACACCTGCAACTCCACCACCGCGCAGGACTTCCGCGTGCTGTCCACCGACAGCGGCTACACGCGCCTGGCCGCCCGCAACGACACCACGAAGGCCGTGGACGTCACGGACGTCTCCACCGCCGACAACGCCGCGCTCCAGCTGTGGACGTACGGCGGCGGCGCCAACCAGCAGTGGAAGCCCGTCGCCGAGTCCGGCGGCCGCTACCACTTCACCGCCCGGCACAGCGGCAAGTGCCTCACTGCCCCCACCGGCGACCCGAGCGGCACCCAGCTGGTCCAGCGCCCCTGCGACGGCTCCGCCGCGCAGTCCTTCCAGCTCGTCGTCCGTCCCTGACCCGGGCGACGGGATCACGGTGCCGCCCCGCCCCCACGAGGGCCGGGGCGGCACCTCCGCGTCAGCGGAAGGCCGCCGCGTGGCGGGCGGCCCAGGCGGCGAAGGGCCGCGCCGGACGCCCGAGCAACGCCTCGGCGTCGGGGCCGACCCTCTGTTCGGCGGGCAGCGGCTCACCCAGGATGTCCAGCGTGCCGTCCGCCACGGGCTCCGGCATGAAGCGCAGCATCCCCTCACGGGCCTGCTCGCGGCTGAGTTCGACGAAGCGCAGCGGGACTGCGAGTTCCCCGCCGAGCACCTCCGCCTGCCGGCGCGGGGAGACCGCTTCGGGCCCGGTCAGCACGTAGGTCCGGCCCGCGTGGGACCCCTCACGGAGGACGACCGCGGCGGCGTCGGCGACGTCGGCGGGATCGACGACCGGCAGCGCCACGTCCGCGAAGGGCGCGGCCACCGTGCGCGCGGTGCGCACCGAGTCCGCCCACGCCAGGGCGTTGGAGGCGAGGCCGCCCGAGCGCAGGACCGTCCAGTCCACGCCGGAGCCGCGGACCGCGGCCTCGAAGGCCCGCAGCGGCTCGTGGGAGACCGCGTCCGGCCGGGTCCCCGCCGCCTGAGAGGAGAGCAGGACGATGCGTCGCACCCCGCTGTCCCGGGCGGCCGCCACCAGGTCGTGCGGCCGCGCCCGCGGCCCCAGCAGCTCCCCCGCCACCAGCAGGAACAGCGCCTTCGCGCCGGCGAGGGCGGGCCGCAGCCCCTCCGGCGACGCGAGGTCGACGGTTACGTGAGGTACGCCGGCGGGCAGCCGGTCGCCCGCGGGGGCCCGGCGCGAGAGGGCCGTCACGGGCTCGCCCGCCGCCGCCAGTGCCCGTACGAGAGGGCGTCCGACGTTCCCGGTGGCCCCTGTCACTGCGATCATCTCCGGCTCCGTTCCGGTCCGTTGGTCAACGACCCGGCGAAGCTAACACCGTGGATATAGTAGGTACCTACAGGATAGTGACTATCCCCCAAGCCCCCAGGAAGCCCCAGGGAGCCGCCATGAACGCCGAGACCGCGCACCGCGACGCCGCCCCCGTTCCGACCCCTCGCGAAGGCCCCTCCCGCACCGCCGACCCGGCACTCGCCTGCCCCATCGGCCCGGTCGTGGACCTCGTCTTCAGCCGCTGGACGACACCGGTGCTGTGGAGCCTGCACGCCCACGGCCGGCAGCGGTTCGTCGAACTGCAGCGCCGGATCGGCGGGATCACCCCGAAGGTGCTGACGCAGCGCCTGCGCCAACTGGAGCGCGACGGACTGGTGGTCCGCACCTATCACCCGGAGGTCCCACCACGGGTCGAGTACGAGATCAGCGAGCTGGGGCGCAGCCTGGCGCCCCTGTTCGCGACGCTCGCACGCTGGTCGGACGCCCACCTGGACGAGGTGGAACAGGCGCGCGCGGCGTACGACGGCCCGATGCCCTGAGGAACGGCCGGCACCCCACAGCAGTCCTGACGGTTCATCAGTATTGAAACTTCCGGTCGAGGCGGTTACGTTCCGCTCACTCGCCGACACAAGGGAGTGTGGTCGTATGGCCGAGGTCTCCGCACAGGCCCGCATCGCAGCTCCGGCCGAGAAGGTCTGGCGCACCCTCACCGACTTCAGCTCGCACACGCAGTGGAGCACCACGCACACCGGCTTCCCCGACGGCGGTCCGGAGCCGTTGGAGACGGGCGCGACCTACCGGGAGAACATGAAGCTGATGGGCTTCCCGGCCGAGGTGAACTGGGAGGTCACGTCCGTGGACCCCGGGCGGGGGTTCGAGATCGCCGGCAAGGGCCCGATGGCCGTGGACCTGCTGACCCGCTACAGCCTCACGCCGGACGGCGACCAGACCGACGTCCGCATCGACGGCGCCTTCAACGGCGCGGCCGTCGCCCTCATGGCGGGCAAGCTCAAGGACACCGCCACCGCCGCGCTCAACGAGTCGCTGCGCAAGCTCGCCGGTCTCGTCGAGTAGCCCGGGACGCCCCGGAGGCCGGGGACCGCGGGCGGCGTGGTCGCCGCGGTCCCCGGCGCCCGCCGCCTAACGCAGCACCGCGTCGGCGCTCTTGTCCCCCACCGTGAAGGTGTACGTCCCGCGCTCGACCCGCCGTGTCCCCGCGCCGTCGATGTCGCCCGGCGTCACGGCGAGCGCGCCGCGGGCGAAGTCAAGCCGCACGGTCCGCTTCTCGCCCGCCTTCAGGTGCACCTTGGTGAAGGCGACCAGCTTGCGCGCCGGCCACAGCACCTCGCTGACCGCCCGTGACGCGTAGACCGGGACCACCAGGTCGCCGTCCCGGGCGCCGGTGTTGGAGACGGTCACCTTGACGCCCTTGGCGTCGGCGGTGAGGGCGTCGTAGGCGTACGTCGTGTACGACAGGCCCGACCCGAAGGGGTAGAGCGCGTCGTACGACGACTCAAGGCCGCCGTTCGTGCCCGGCAGCTGCTGGTAGTACATGGGCTCGTTGCCGATGTCCTTCGGCCACGAGACCGGCAGCCGCCCGCCCGGGTTGACCTTGCCGAACAGCACGTCGGCGACGGCGCCGCCGCCCTCGGTGCCGGGCAGCCAGGACATCACCAGGCCGTCGGTGCCGGCCGCGTCGCCCAGGACCAGCGGACGGCCCGCGACGACCACGGTGACGACCGGCTTGCCGCTCGCCTTCAGCGCCTTGACCAGCGCCTGCTGGTCGGCTGACAGTTCGGGCCGCGGGCTGTCCGCGGCGCCCTCGGCGGCGGCCTTCTCGCCGACCACGACGACGGTCAGGTCCGCGCCCTTCGCCTGTGCCACCGCGTCGTCCGCGGTCACGGCCCGTACGACCTCGGTGCCGGCGGGAGCCGCCGCGCGGATACCCTCCAAGATGGTCGTCCCGGGCAGTTCGACGCCCTCGGGCACGCCCTGCCAGCCGATCGTCCATCCGCCGGCCTGGTCGTTGATGTCGTCCGCGTACGAGCCCGCCACCACGATGCGCCCCGCGTCCGCGCGCACCGGCAGCACGCCGCCCTCGTTGCGGAGCAGCACCTGCGACTCGGCCGCGGCCCGCCGCGCGAGGGCGGCGTCCGCGCCGAGCACCGCCTTGTCGGCCTTGGCGGGGTCGACGTAGGGGTGCTCGAAGAGACCGAGCTCGAACTTCAGCCGCAGGATGCGCCCGACGGCCTCGTCGATGCGCCGCGTCGGGACCAGTCCGCGGTCGACGGCCGTCTTCAGGCCTGTGCTCCACTCCTTGGCGAAGTACGGCTCCATCGCCATGTCGAGGCCCGCGTTGACGGCGAGGGCGATCGCCTCCGGGTAGTCCGCGGCGATCTTGTACCGGGTCTGGAGGGCGCGCACGTCCTCCCAGTCGCTGACGGTGACGCCCCTGAAGCCCCACTGCTGGCGGAGCACCTTCGTGAGCAGGTACTTCGACGCGGTGGCCGGTACGCCGTTGACGGCACCGGAGTTGACCATCACGGTCTTGGCTCCGGCCTGGACCGCCTGCCGGTAGGAGGGCAGCAGGGTGTCCTGGAGGTAGCGGACGGAGACGTCGGCGGGGACGCGGTCGTGGCCGTTGGAGGGCTCGGAGTAGCCGCCGTAGTGCTTGACGCTGGCGGCGACGCGCTTGGACCCGCCGGCGTGCTCGATGCCCGTCACGGCGGAGGCGGCCAGGGTGCCGGCGAGCAGCGGGTCCTCGCCGTAGGTCTCGTAGTAGCGGCCCCACCGCTGGTCGCGGGCGAGGTCGGCGACGGGGGCGAAGTTCCAGTCGATGCCGGTGGCGGCGACGGCGCGGGCGGTGGCCGCGGCGGAGTCCTCCACCGTGCCCGGGTCCCAGGTGGCGCCGAGGCCGATCTGGTGCGGGAAGACGGTGGCGCCGAGCACGTTGTTGTGCCCGTGGACCGCGTCCACGCCGTACAGGACGGGGATGTGCAGGCGCGTGTTGGTGACCGCGTACTTCTGGACGGCGTTGACCATCTTCGCCCAGTCCTGGGGCGTGTTCCTGGCCGGGGTCATGCCGCCGCCGGAGATCACCGAGCCGACGGGGTAGTCGGCGAGCACGGTCTTCATGCAGCTCTCGTTGAGCTCACCGCCGCTCCACTCGCAGTCGCCCTGGATGCGGGCGACCGCGACCTGGTCCATCTGACCGATCTTCTCCTGCAGGGTCATGCGCCCCAGCAGGTCCTTGACGCGCAGTTCGACGGGCGCGCCGGCCCGGGCGTAGACGGGCCCGTCGGCGCGGGCGGGGACGGAGGCGACCGCGGCGGCGCAGGCGGCCGCGGTCGAGAGGACGAGGAGGTTCCGCCACCGGTTCCGGTTTCTCCGCCGGTCGCGGACGAGGCGTGCACGCGGTTCGTTCGCTGGCATAGCAGGCATCCCGTTCCTGTCCGGGCCCTTCAGGGCACTGGCCGTAAACGTTTCCGGCTGCTGTCGCACCCGACAGACTGACGCTGACATGACATATCGTCAAGACTGTGACCGTGCTGCGAACCCATGAGGACCCCTCGTCCGCGCCCCCGCCCGGAACCGGCCCCGCGATCACCCTCCGCGAGCTCGCCCGGCGCAGCGGGGTGTCCACCGCGACCGTCTCGCGCGCGCTCAACGGCCGGGCCGAGGTCAGCCAGGCCACCCGCGAGCGCATCCGGCGGCTGGCCGGCGAACTGGGCTACGCGCCCAACGAGCCCGCCCGCACCCTGGTGCGGCGCCGTTCCGACACCATCGGCCTGCTGTGGGACACCGGGCACGAGTCGCGCGGCCTCCACCACCCCTTCCTGCAGGGCCTGCTGAGCTCGGTGCGCACCGCCCTGTCCGACGCGGGCTACCACCTCATGCTGCTCACCACGGCAGGGCCCGAGGACCCGCAGACGACGTACGTCCAGGCCGTGCGGCGGCACAGCCTGGAGGGCGTGATCGCGATGGGCCGGCCCGCCGACGACCGCGCCCTGCGCGCCCTCGCGGCCTCGGGCATCCCTTGCGCCGGTCTCGACGTCGCCCTGGACGGCCCGCGCACGGTCGGCGTCGCCTCCGACAACCCCGGCGGGGCGGAGGCGGCCGTCGCCCACCTGCACTCCCTCGGGCACCGCCGGATCGCCACCGTCACCGGCCCGCCGGAACTCACCCCCGCCGCCGAGCGGCTGGCCGGTTTCCGCACCGCCTGCGCACGCCTCGGGCTGGCGGTGCCGGAGGAGTACGTCGTCCCGGGGGACTTCTTCCTGGACAGCGGGCGCCAGGCGGTCCGGCGGCTGCTCGCCCTGCCCCAGCCGCCGACGGCCCTGTTCGCCGCGGGCGACATGATGGCGATCGGCGCCCTGCACGCCGTCGCCGACGCGGGGCTGTCCGTCCCCGGGGACCTGGCGGTCGTCGGCTTCGACGACATCGAGGCGGCCACCCTCGTGCGCCCAGCGCTCACCACGGTCGCCCAGGACCACCGCGCCCTCGGCACCGCGGCCGTCGCGGCCCTGTGCGAGCTGCTCGACCCGCAGGCCGTCCGCCCGCTCCCGCCGCGCGTACTGCCGACGCGGCTGGTCGTCCGCGGCACCTGCGGCGCCCGGCCCGGCCCGGCCGCGGGCCCGGGCTCCTGACCGGGCGTCACTCGTAAGTGAACGGTGCGGCATTGATCCGTTGTGCCCGGGTACGGTACCGCTTGCCCCGGCCGGGCCGGGCCGGGCCGACGGACCGACAGGGGAGTCCCGCCCATGCAGATCGCCCGCACCGCCGCCGCCCGCACCGCCGCCGCCCTCGCGCTCGCCTTCCTCGCCGCCGCCACCGCGACGGCCTGCGGTCCCGCCGACGGCGGCACCACAGGCGACGGCCGGCCCCCAGCGAGCGCTCCGGCCACGTCCGGACCGGCCAACCTGCCCTCGTTCGCCGGCATGGGCCTGCAGGCAGCCCAGGACAAGGCCCAGACGCTGGGCTTCTACCGCCTGGACTCGCACGACGCGCTGGGCCGCGGCCGCGAGCAGATCTGGGACCGCGACTGGAAGGTGTGCTTCCAGCGCCCGGCCCCGGGAAGCCGGACCACCACCGTCACCGTCGAGTTCGGCGCCGTGAAGCTCGAGGAGTCCTGCCCCGCCCGGGACGCTCCCCCGCCCGCCTCGGCGGGCCCCACGATGCCCGACCTCACCGGCACGTCCCTGAAGGTGGCCCGCACGACGCTCACCCCCTCGACCGGCATCACGGCGGAGGACGCCTCCGGGCAGGACCGCTTCATCCTCATGGAGACCAACTGGAAGGTGTGCTCGCAGGCGCCCGCCGCCGGCACCGGGCTCACGGGGCAGCCGGTGGTCTTCAAGGCCGTCAAGTTCGGCGAGGCCTGCCCGTGACCCGCAGGCGCGGCACGGGACGCGCCGCCGGCCCGGGACGCGTACGTCCCGGGCCGGCGGCGCCGAGAGGGTCAGTCCTCGTCGGCGAGGATCAGATAGAGCTTCTTGCGGGCCTCGTTGACCACGGTCAGCGCCTTGTCCCGCTGCTCGGGCGTACCGGTCGCCCAGACCTGCCGGAAGGCGTCGACCAGGCCGGCGCCCGCCTTGCGGATCTCGTTCATGGCCTCCCAGTCGATGCCGCGCCCGGCCTCCTCCCAGGGGGCGTCGGGCCCCGCTTCGGCCTCGGTGCGGCCGGCCTCGGTGAGCGTGAAGAGCTTCTTGCCGCCCTCCGACGCACTGCTGATCAGACCCTCGTCCTCCAGCAGTTGCAACGTCGGGTAGACCGAGCCGGGGCTCGGCTTCCACGCGCCGCCGCTGCGCTCGGCGATCTCCTGGATCATCTCGTAGCCGTGCATGGGCCGGTCGGCCAGCAGCGCCAGGATCGAGGCGCGCACGTCGCCGCGCCGCGCCCGGCCTCGCGGGCCTCCCCTGCCGCCCCGCCCGCCGTGCCACGGGCCGGGCCCCCAGGGCCCACCGCCGAACGGCGGCCCGAACGGGCCGAACGCCGCGCGCCGCCCCTCCTCCTCGTGGTCGCCGCGGCCGTGATGGCCGGGCCCAAAGTGTCCATGTCCATGGGAACGCATGGTGACGCTCCTTCCATCATCGTACGGTCGCGATACCTCAACGATATATCGGTAACAGTCGCAAGGCAAGGACCTCCCACCTGCGGCTGTTGTCCCGCCCCATGAGGTCCGGCCCCGGATCGGCAGCGGGTGGGAGGCGTTGGCAGGAGATCCCGCGCGCCGGACGGCGGATCCGGAAGTCCGCGCGAATCCCCTTGCGCAACGGTCAAGAATCGTTGACCATTGCTCGCATGCCTACCGACGATCTGCCCGAGACGTTCCACGTCACCACTGACGAGCAACTGCGCGCCGTCTCCAGCCTCACGCGTCACCGGATCATGGCCGTGCTCCGCTTCGAGCCAGCGACGATCACGCAGATCGCCGAGCGCGTGGGTCTTGCGAAGGGGAGTTCCAGCTACCACGTACGGCTGCTGGAGCGGGCCGGCCTGGTGAAGGTGGTGCGGACGCGGAAGGTCCGGGGGGTCACCGAGCGGTACTACGCGATGGCCGCACGGTCGATCGAACTGCCGGACCCGGGCGAGGGAGGGCCGGACGTGCTGATGCGGCACGCGGTGGCGGACCTGGAGGCAGCGCCGGCGGATGCCGAGCGGCATGTGCGGATGGCGCATCTGCGGCTCACCGAGGAGCAGTTCGCGGAGCTGGGGGCGCGGCTGCAGGCACTGGCGGACGAGTACCGGGAGCTGTCCGATCCGTCGCTGCCCGATGCGTCACTCGTCTTCGCACTGTTCCACCCGGCGTCGCGCGAGCAGGCCGAAGGGGGCGCCAAGTGACCTCGGACATCCGGAAGTTGCCGACCGGGTTCGGACGGCTGTGGACCGCACAGACGGTGTCCTCGCTCGGTGACGGGGTCACGCATGCCGCACTGCCGCTGCTCGCGTTGACGTTGACGCGGGATCCGATGGCGCTCGCCGTCGTCACGGCCGCCGGAACGTTACCGTGGCTGCTCTTCGGGGTGCTCGGCGGCGCGCTGGTGGACCGCTGGGACCGTCGGCGCACGATGTGGATCACGGACGCGGCACGTGCGGTGCTGCTCGCGATACCGGCGGCAGCGGCCGCGCTCGACCGCTTGAGCATTCCGCTGCTCTCGGCCGTCGCCTTCCTCCTCGGCCTCGGCGGGCTCTTCTTCGACACGGCCGCCACGGCCTATCTGCCGGATCTGCTCGGCCGCGACCCCGCGTCCCTGGAGCGCGCCAACTCCCGCCTGCGCGGCACCCAGACCGCCGCGTCCGGCTTCGCCGGGCCACCCGCGGGCAGTGCCCTGCTCGCGCTCGGGCGGGCGGTCCCGCTGCTCGCCGACGCGGTCTCGTTCGCGCTCTCCGCACTGCTCGTACGGTCACTGCCCGCCGCACCCCGGCCCGCACCGCAGGCCCGTGAGTCGCTGCTGCGGCAGGCGCGGGCCGGCGCCTCGTACGTATTCCGGGATCAGCTGCTGCTCGGGCTCGCGCTGCGTCCGGCGGTCGGGAACATCGCCTTCCTCGCCGTGGAGACCGTGCTCGCCCTCTTCGCGCACGATCGCCTCGGCATCGACACCTACGGCTTCGGCCTGCTCCTCACGGCGGAGGCCACCGGCGGTCTGCTCGGCGCAGGCATCGCCTCCTTCCTCGGCCGGCGACTCGGCACCGGCGCCGCCCTGACCTGCACGGCCGCAGTGGAGGGACTCGCCATTGCGGGCCTCGCCGCGGCCCCGAACCCGTACGTCGCCGGCCTCGCGCTGGCCGTCTGCGGAGCGGGCATGGGCGCCACGATGGTGCTCGCGCCCTCCCTCCGACAGGCGATCGTCCCCGCCCACCTGATGGGCCGGGTCGCCTCCACCTCCCGCATGCTCGCCATGTGCGCCGCCCCGTTCGGCGCCTTCCTCGGCGGCTGGCTGGCCACCACCTACGACGTACGCACCCCGCTCTACACGGCCGCCGGCCTCCTCCTCACCATGACCGCCATCACCGCGACCATGACCAGCAACCGCCGGGTCGAGGCGGCGCTGCGTGCCGCCGCCCCGGCCGAGGATCCAGATCACCCGGAAGCCCGGCACCCCGCTCAGGTGCTTGCCGTCGAAGGCTCCGCGAGGTCGTGAAGCCAGTGCTGAGCCCGGCCCGGCGTTCCCCGCCTCGGGCCCGGAGCGTGGGGCGCCCGGCCTCCACGGGATGCAACGAGTGGGCCGGCGGGCCGGGTACGCCGCCGTCGATCCTCGTCGTCCTCGACAGCCGCCGGGTCCCGGAAGGGGCGCAGGCCCTGACCGGGTCCGAGGCCACAAGCCAAGGTCGCAGTGAGCGGACTCCGGTAGGACGACCTCGACGGCGCAGGTCACTTCCTCGGGTGAGCACCGCGCTCGGTACAGCGGCCGGACCCGAAGGCCGGGGCGGATGTCACGTGCACAGGCGGATCAGCCATACTGCCCGCCGTGGAGCAGAGCAGAGGTTCGAACATCCCGCTCGTACAGGCCGCCGGCATCGATCCGGCACACGTCCCCGGCATCCTGGGGCCGGAACCGGATGGAGACGACAGAACCGAGGCCGCGGCCTCCGAGACCGACCGCGCGTCCGACGCCGCGGCTGACGTGACGACCGATACCGGGCCGTCCCCCGCCGTGGCCGCGGAAGAGTCCACCGCCGGCACCGACGACGACGTTGACGACGCCGAAGTCACCGAAGGCTCCGGTGGGGGCCCGGTGTTCGAGGCCGCGGACCGCAGGGGGGCGATCCGGGTGGACCGGGACGGCCTCACCTTCCGGTTGGACGACACCGAGGCCGAGTTCGGTTGGAAAGAGATCGGCGCGCTCGAGGTCGACGTCCCCAAGTGGGGGCATCGGTTCGGCGTCACGGTCTACCTGTCCCCGCGCCGCTGGTTCGAGACGTGGGTCGACGCGCCCAGCCGACGCCGGCTGCGGGCCTGGAGCGATGAGCTCGACGCCGTCCTCGACGTCTACTTCGAAGCCGACACCGAGAAGCACGACTCCGTGGAGGACTAGGGGTTGATTCCAGGCGCCGGCTGGGGCTGGTGTTGAGCGTCGTAGTGGGTCTCGTCCTCGTGGGGTGGAACGCTGCCGACGCGGGAGCACCGGCGGCTGTGGCGCGAGCGCGCCTGATCGACGGCACGCTGACCAAGGGCCGCAACGACGAAAGCGAGGAGCACCGCTCCTCGCCACTGTCAACCTATAGCGCACGGGGGGCCTTGCGGCAAGGCCCCCGTCGTGCCGCAGAATCACCGCCCTGATTCGGAACCTGCGGGGATGGGTGTGTTGATGATCGACGTCATCGTCGTCGGCGGCGGGCCGACCGGCCTGATGCTCGCCGCCGAGCTGCGGCTGCAAGGTGTGCACGCGCTCGTGCTGGAGAAGGAGGCCGAGCCGGGCGTGCAGACCCGCTCGCGCGGGCTGCACGTACGCAGCGTGGAGGTGTTGGACCAGCGCGGTCTGCTGGAGCGGTTCCTGGCGCAGGGCGAGAAGTTCACGGTCGGCGGGTTCTTCGGCGGCCTCGGGAAGCGGTGGCCCGACGGGCTGGACACCGCCCACTCTTACGTCCTCGCCATCCCGCAGCCGGTCACCGAGCGCCTGCTCGCCGAGCACGCGGGCGAGCTCGGCGTGGAGATCCGGCGCGGCTGCGAACTGACCGGGCTGAACCAGGACGACGGCGGGGTGACCGCCGAGCTGGCCGACGGGACGAGGTTGCGCTCGCGCTACCTCGTCGGCTGCGACGGAGGGCGCAGCACCGTGCGCAAGCTGCTGGGCGTCGGCTTCCCCGGCGAGCCCTCCCGGGTCGAGACGCTGCTGGGCGAGATGGAGGTGGCCGCGCCCCCGGAGACGGTGGCCGCCGTGGTGGCCGAGGTCCGCAGGACGCAGGGGCGGTTCGGCGTCATCCCCGAGCGCAGCGGGCGGCACTGTCTCATCGTGCCCGCCGACGGGGTGGCCGAGGACCGTGCGGCGCCGACCTTCGAGGAGTTCAAGGAGCGGCTGCGGGCGGTCGCCGGCACCGACTTCGGTGTGCACTCGCCGCGCTGGCTCTCCCGCTTCGGCGACGCCACCCGGCAGGCGGAGCGCTACCGGGTGGGCCGGGCGCTGCTCGCCGGCGACGCGGCGCACGTCCACCCGCCGACCGGCGGGCAGGGGCTGAACCTGGGCATCCAGGACGCGTTCAACCTCGGCTGGAAGCTCGCCGCCGCGGTCAACGGCTGGGCGCCGGAGGCCCTGCTGGACAGCTACCACGCCGAACGGCACCCGGTGGCCGCCGCCGTGCTGGACAACACCCGCGCGCAGATGCACCTGCTGTCCACCGAGCCGGGTCCGCAGGCCGTGCGCCGGCTGCTGGCCGAGCTGATGGACTTCGAGGAGGTGAACCGGCACCTGATCGAGAAGATCACCGCGATCGGGATCCGGTACGACTTCGGCGAGGGCCACGCCCTGCTCGGCCGGCGGCTGCGGGACGTGGAGCTGAAGCGGGGGCGGCTGTACGGCCTGACGCACGGCGGCCGCGGCCTGCTGCTGGACCGGACGGGCGGACTGTCGGTGGCCGGTTGGGAGGACCGGGTCGACCACGTCGTCGACGTCGCCGAGGAACTGGACGTCCCCGCGGTGCTGCTGCGCCCGGACGGCCACGTCGCCTGGGCCGGCGAGGACCAGCGGGAACTGCTCCGCGTCCTCCCGCGGTGGTTCGGCGCCGCCGCCCGCTGACCGCCCGCCCTCGGCGCAGCCGCGGGCCGGCCACCGCACCGCCCACCGCCGCCGCCGCACCGCCAACCACCAGGGGGTATCACGTTCCGCCGACGTGGAGTTGCCGAAGGTGACGGCCCGGCCGAGTGGCGTCCGCGGCCCCCGGGGCCGAGACTGCGAGTACGACACACACATCCGATGCCGGACACAGGGCACACCTACCGCTTCCGGATCGCGCGCCCGGACGTATGCCGAGGCGGTGTCGCCTCGGTGCTCAGCTCGACCGGACGTGGTCCGCACCTCTCATGGAGCCGCCATGGCGGACATCCCGGTCGACGTCCTGACCCCCGATCCCGACGAGTCCTCTGCCACCGACCGCGAACGGATCCTCGCCGAGGTGCTGGCGCCGGTGGTACAGGCCGAGCACGTCCCGCTCGACGGCAACTTCTTCACCGACCTCGGCGCGGACTCCATGGTGATGGCCCGCTTCTGCGCGCGGCTCAGGAAGCGCCAGGACGTGCCGTCCGTCTCGATCAAGGACGTCTACCGCCATCCGACCGTCAGGAGCCTGGCGGCGGCCCTCGCGCAGGCCCCGCCCCCGGCTGCCGTGCCGGCCGCCGCCTCCCCGGTGGCGGCGCCGTACGGCCCGGGCACGCCGGGGAGCCCGTCCGGTACGTCGCGTTACGTGCTGTGCGCGACGCTGCAACTGCTGTTCTTCCTCGCCTACTCCTATGCCGCGGCCCTCGTCTTCGCGGGCGGCGTGAAGTGGATCGCGGACGGTTCCGGGCTGCTCGGCACCTACCTGCGGGCGGTCGTGTTCGGGGCCGTCGTCTTCCTCGGGGTGTGCGTGCTGCCCATCGTGGCCAAGTGGGTGCTCGTCGGCCGGTGGCGCCCGCGGGAGATCCGCCTGTGGAGCCTGGCGTACGTCCGCTTCTGGTGCGCCAAGACGCTCATCCGGTCGAACCCGCTGGCGCTGTTCGCCGGGTCCCCGGTCTACTCCCTGTACCTGCGGGCGCTCGGCGCGAGGATCGGACGCCGCGTCACGATCCTCACCCGTCACGTACCGGTCTGCACCGACCTGCTCACCGTCGGCGACGGCACGGTGATCCGCAAGGACGTCTTCCTCAACTGCTACCGGGCGCAGTCCGGGGTGATCCGCACCGGGACGGTCACCCTCGGCAGGGACGTGCTGATCGGCGAGGCGACGGTGCTCGACATCGGGACCGCCATGGGCGACGGCACCCAGCTCGGGCACGCCTCCTCGCTGCACACCGGCCAGTCCGTGCCCGATGGCGAACGCTGGCACGGGTCCCCGGCCCAGCCGGCCGGGGTGGACCACCGCCGCGCCGCCGGCGCCGGCCGCTGCGGTGCCGTCCGCAGGGCCGCCTACGGGGCGACCCAGGTGCTGACGGCCCTGATCGTGTACGTCCCCCTGGCCGTCGGCGGCGCCGTCCTGGTGGTCGCCGCGGTCCCGCAGTTCGAGGCGCTGCTGCGACCCGGGCCGACCGCGCTGACGAGCTGGACGTTCTACGTCGACGCCCTGGCCGCGTCCGCGATCTTCTTCTTCGGCGCCGTCGTCGTCGGGGCCCTGCTGTCCGTGAGCGTCCCGCGCGTGCTGGGCCTCCTCGTCCGGCCGGACACGGACTACCCCCTGTTCGGCTTCCGCTACGGGGTGCACCGGGCCGTCGGCTTCCTCACCAACCGGCGCTTCCACAAGGTGCTGTTCGGCGACAGCTCGGCGATCGTCCCCTACCTGAGCCGCCTCGGCTACGACCTGGGCGACGCCGAGCAGACCGGCTCCAACTTCGGCCTCACGGTGCGGCAGGACACCCCCGGTCTGACCAGCGTCGGCAGGGGGACGATGGTCGCCGACGGGCTGTCGGTCATCAACACCGACTACACCGGCACGTCCTTCCGGACGTCACGGGTGACGATCGGCCCGCACAACTTCCTGGGCAACCACATCGCCTTCCCCGCCCGCGGCAGGACCGGTGACAACTGCCTCCTGGCCACGAAGGTGATGGTCCCGCTCGACGGGGAGGTCCGCGAAGGCGTGGGGCTGCTCGGCTCGCCGAGCTTCGAGATCCCCCGGTCCGTCCTGCGGGACAGCAGGTTCGACCACCTCAAGGACGGCGCGACCTTCCGGCGCCGCCTGGCGGCGAAGAACAAGCACAACGCCGCCACCATGGCCCTGCACCTGATGTCGCGGTGGCTGTTCTTCTTCTCGGTCGCGCTGGTGGTGTCGGTCGCCGCGGACCTCTACGGCACGCTCGGCCCGGCGGTGATCGCGCTCGCCAACGTCCTCACGGTGCTGTTCGCCGTCGCCGACATGATGCTGACCGAGCGCGCCACCGCGGGCCCGGGCGGTCTGCGGCCGCTGTACTGCTCGATCTACGAACGTCCCTTCTGGCGGCACGAACGCTACTGGAAGATCACCAACCCGACCGAGGCGATCGCGGTCCTCAACGGCACGCCCTTCAAGACCGTCGTCTGGCGGCTGCTCGGCGTCCGGATCGGCAGCCGGGTCTTCGACGACGGCTGCTACGTGCCGGAACGGTCCCTCGTGGCCATCGGCGACGAGTGCGTCCTCAACGAGGGCACCCGGATCCAGTGCCACTCGCAGGAGGACGGCACCTTCAAGTCGGACCGCACCACGCTGGGCAGCCGTTGCACCGTCGGCGTGGGCGCCCTCGTCCACTACGGCGTCACGATGGGCGACGGGGCCGTCCTCGCGCCCGACTCCTTCCTGATGAAGGGCGAGGAGGTCCCGGAGCGGGCCCACTGGGGCGGCAACCCGGCCCGGGAGCTGCGCGGCGCCGTGGCCGGCGCTCCCGGCTGAAGGCGCCCCGCGGGAAGGCTCGCGCCCCCGCTCGTCCCCACAGTCCTGTAGTTTCCACAGGGTCGTCACCACGGGCGTCCCGCGCCCCGTCCCATCGGAGGGAACCGGCACGATGTTCGGCCTCAGCGAGCTCGCCCTGCTGCTCATCGTGGTCATCGTCCTGATCGGCATCAGGAAGCTCCCCGGCCTCGTGCGCTCCGCCGGGAAGGCCACCCGCATCCTCAAGAGCGAGGCCGCGGCCATGAAAGCGGACGACGACCCGTCCGCCGACGGACCCGCCCCGCGCGTCATCCGGGCGGCCCCCGGGGACGTGACCCGCAGGACCGACGAGGTGGACGGCACGGGGCGCTGAGCCTCCGCCGGCCGTCGAGCGCGCGGCCGCGGACGCGTGCTTGACGGGCGTGCGAACATCGCCCTGTACGGACCGCCGGGTGAGGGGCAGGGGGAGCCGTGACGGGGTTCGAGATCGCGCTGGTCATCCTCGCGGGCGGTTATGTCACCGGAGGTGCCTACGACCGGCTGAGGAAAGCCGCGACCGAGCGGCGCGAGGCCCGGCAGCAGGAGCTGAACGGACCGCAGCCGGTGTGCGGTTGCGGGCACCACCTCGCCTACCACGACGCGCGCGAGGGCCTGTGCTACGCCTCCGTCCCGGCACCGTCCGGCCGCAAGGACGAGGCCGGCGACAAGGACGAGGCCGAGGACCGGCGGTGTCCGTGCCGGCGGTACGCCGGCCCGGAACCGCTGGCGACCCTGTACGCGCCGGAGATCGCCGCGCCGCCCGCGGAACGTTCCCGGCCCGACGCCGCCGGGTAGCGGCTCAGGCCGCCTCCTCGACCGCCGTGGCCGGTCCGACGAGCTCCTCGAGGACGTCCTCCATCGTGACGTAGCCGAGCAGCGTGCCGTCGTCCCCGGTGACCGCGGCGAGGTGGGTGCCCGCGGCCCGCAGGGCGGTGAGCGTGTCGTCCAGCGGGGTGGTGGGGCGGAGCCGGATGACGGGGTGGAAGGCGCCCGGGGGGAAGGGACGGTCGCGCCCGGCGGCGCCGAGGGTGTCCTTGATGTGGAGGTAACCGAGGACGCCGCCGTCGGCGCCGGTGACCGGCAGACGGGAGTAGCCGGACGCGGCGGCGGTCCGCTCCAGCTCGTCCGGGGTGACCCGCTCGCCGACGGTGACCATGCGGCCGGCCGGTACGAGGATCTCCCCCACCGGACGGCTGCCGAGCTCCAGGGCGTCGCGCAGGCGCTCGCCGCCCGTGACGTCGAGCAGGCCGGCGGCGCTGGAGTCCTGGACCAGGCGGGCCAGTTCGTCGTCGGTGAAGACGGCCGCGACCTCGTTCTTCGGCTCGACGCGCAGCAGCCGCAGCAGGGCGTTGGCGAAGGCGTTGATGCCGAAGACCACCGGGCGCAGCGCGCGGGTGACGTTCACCAGCGGCGGGCCGAGCAGCAGCGCGGCGCGCTCGGGCGCGGCGAGCGCGATGTTCTTGGGCACCATCTCGCCGACCAGCATGTGCAGGTAGGTGGCCGCGGTCAGGGCGATCACGAACGAGATCGGGTGCACCAGCGCGTGCGGGACGTGCGCGGCCTCGAAGCCCGGCTCCAGCAGGTGCGCGATGGCGGGCTCCGCGACCGCGCCCAGCACCAGCGAGGAGACGGTGATGCCCAGCTGCGCGGTGGCCAGCAGGGCGGACAGGTGTTCCAGACCCCACAGCACGGTGCGGGCGCGCTTGTCGCCCCCTTGCGCGCGCGGCTCGATCTGGCTGCGCCGTACGGAGATCAGGGCGAATTCGCCGCCCACGAAGAAGGCGTTCGTCAGCAGCGTGAGGGCGCCGACGGCGAGCTGCAGCGCGGTCATCGGGCGTCCTCCGCGATGCGTGCGACACGGACCCGCTCGGCGACGTGGTGGTCGACGCTGAGCACGGTGAAGCGCCAGCCGTCGACCTCGGCGGCGTCGCCCCGCGCGGGGATCCTGCCGAGGGTGGCGGCCAGCAGCCCGGCGACGGTCTCGTACGGGCCCTCGGACGCGGTCAGGCCGATGCCGGCGAGCTGGTCCATGCGGACGTTGCCGTCGGCCTCCCAGGACCCGTCGCCGGCGGGGGCGAGGTCGGGCCGCTGCTGGGGGTCGTGCTCGTCGCGCACGTCGCCGACGACCTCCTCCACGACGTCCTCGACGGTGACGACACCGGCCGTGCCGCCGTACTCGTCGATGACGACGGCCATGGTGCGGCGGCTGCGCATCCGGTCCAGCAGCCGGTTCACGGGCAGGCTGTCGGGCACGAGCAGCGGCGCGGTGGCCAGGGCGCTCACGGGTGTGGTGGCGCGTTCCGCGGCCGGAAGGGCCAGGACGTCACGGATGTGGACGGTGCCGATGACCTCGTCGAGGCCGTCCCTGTACACGGGGAAGCGGGACAGCCCGGTGGACAGCGAAAGGGCGGCGGCGTCGGCGGCGCTCGCGTGGGCCTCCAGCGCCCGTACGTCCACGCGCGGGGTCATGACGTTCTCCGCGGTCAGCTCGCTCAGGTGGAGCGTGCGGACGAAGAGCTCGGCGGAGTCGGGCTCCAGGACGCCCACGGCGGCGGAGTGGCGGGCCAGGGCCCGCAGCTCGTCCGGTGTGCGGGCGGAGGCCAGTTCCTCCGCCGGTTCCAGGCCGAACCGGCGCACCAGGCGGTTCGCAGCGTCGTTGAGGTGGTTGATCAACGGCGAGAAGGCCGCGGTGAAGCCGCGCTGCGGCCCGGCCACCGCCTTCGCGACGGCCAGCGGGCTGGAGATCGCCCAGTTCTTGGGCACCAGCTCGCCGATCACCATCAGCACCACGGTCGAGACGACGACACCCAGGACGGTCGCCGTCATGGACGCGGCGCCCTCGGGCAGGCCGGCGGCCTCGATCGGGCCGCTCAGCAGCGCCGCCAGGGACGGTTCGGCGAGCATGCCGATGACCAGTGAGGTCACCGTGATGCCCAGCTGCGCGCCGGACAGCTGCAGCGTCAACCGCCGCACGGCCTTGAGGGCGCCGTCCGCGCCGCGCTCACCGGCAGCGGCGGAACGTTCCAGCTCACCGCGCTCCACCGTGGTCAGGGAGAACTCCGCCGCGACGAACACCGCACAGGCCAGGGTCAGCAGCAGGGCCAGCAGCAGGAGCAGCACTTCGGTCACCGTGTCACCCCCATTTCCACGCCTCGGCGGGCCTCTCGGGGTATGACACGGTCGGTACTCGGGGGATGGTCCATCGCGGGAACCGCGGCTCCTTCTTCGTGCTCGGTACGACGGGTTTCCCCCATGGTAAAGGAAGCGCAAAGGCCACGGTCGGCGGACGGACCCCTGGTCACCGCCCGCCCTCTCCCCTCACGGCCGGCCGGAGACCGCTCGGCCATCAGGACTCTTGGGAACTTCTTTACCTGACGTGGTAGTTCTGCGGGTGGCCCGCAGGGGCCGGCGGCCGGCGGCACGGCCCGATCCACCGCGGGCCGCAGCCCGCCCGTCTGCGGCCACTGCCACCGTACGACCTCATGTCGCGCACCTCCCCGAGCGGCGCCGCCGCCGGGCCGCCGCCCCGACCATCCGCGGAGTCACCCCCCGATGTCCTGGTTCGAAGCCGCCGTCCTCGGCCTGCTGCAGGGGCTCACCGAGTTCCTGCCCGTGTCCTCCAGCGCGCACCTGCGCGTGTTCTCCGCCCTGGCCGGCTGGGAGGACCCGGGGTCCGCCTTCACGGCCGTGACGCAACTGGGCACCGAGACGGCCGTGCTGATCTACTTCCGCCGCGACATCGTCTCGATCGTCAAGGCCTGGACGACGTCCCTCTTCGTGCCCGACCGGCGCAAGGACCCGAACGCCCGCATGGGCTGGTTCGTCATCATCGGGACGATCCCCATCGCGGTCCTCGGCGCGGTGTTCCAGCACAGCATCGAGACGTCACTGCGCGATCTGCGGATCACCGGCACCGTGCTGATCCTCTTCGGGCTGGTCCTCGCCGTGGCCGACCGCAGCCGGGCGATCCGCAACGCCAAGCCCATCACCGAGCTGACGCTCCCCCACGCCCTCGGCTACGGCTTCGCCCAGTCCCTCGCCCTCATCCCCGGCGTCTCCCGCTCCGGCGGCACCATCAGCGCGGGCCTCTTCCTCGGTTACAGCCGTGAGGCAGCGGCCCGTTACTCGTTCCTGCTGGCCATCCCCGCGGTGCTCGCGTCCGGCACCCTGGAGCTGTTCAAGATCGGCGACGGCGCCGCCCCCGCCTGGGGGCCGACGCTGCTCGCCACCGGGATCGCCTTCGTCGTGGGCTACGCGGCCATCGCCTGGTTCCTCAAGTACGTCTCCACGCACAGCTTCACGCCGTTCGTGGTCTACCGCGTGCTCCTCGGCGTACTGATCATCGGACTGGTCGCCGCCGGTGCGGTCGCACCGGGCGCGGGAGGCGTGGGCTGACCGGCCCGCCCGGTCCGCCGCCCCGTCCCCCGGCTCAGTCCTCGTCGTCCGAGTCGTCGTCGCCCTGGTCGTCGCCCTGGTCGTCCTGGCCGGCGGACGGTGCGCCGGCGCCGGGCGCGGGCCCGGTCCCCTGGGTCGGCGTCGCGCTGGGACCGGTGGTGGGGGTCTTCGCGGAGCTGCTCTCCGGTGAGAACAGGAGCATGCCGAGGAGCACCGCCACCGCGAAGGCCACCACCCCGGCGATGGCGCTCGCTACGCGGGGCCGGTAGCGGATGAACTCGCCGGGGCTGCGTCGCTGCGCCGGAGCCGCCCGCCGCCTCGACGCCGGCCCCGGCCGCGCGGAGCGTGTCGCCGTCGGCCGCACCTGCGGCGCGGTACCGGCCTCGTGGCCCGCGACGTTCGGGGCGCCGTGCGACGGCACGGTGGCGGGCAGGGACGCCGGGTGCGCGCGCCACGCGTCGGTGCGGAACCAGTCGGCCACGTCCTGGGCCGAGGGCCGGTCCTCCGGCTGCTTGGCGAGGAGCCCGAGCAGGTACCCCTCGAAGGCGGCGGGCAGATCGGCGCCGAGCTGGGAGGGCGGCACGGGGGCGCTGTCGATGTGCTGGTAGAGCAGGGCCGTGGCGCTGTCGCCCTGGAACGGCGTACGGCCCGTCAGCAGCTGGTACAGGACGCACCCGAGCGCGTAGACGTCGGAGGCCGGCCCCGCGGTCCGGCCCAGTGCCCGCTCGGGGGCGAGGTAGAGGCTGGTGCCGACGATCTGTCCGGTCATGGTGAGCGCGGCGGCCGGATCGTCGACGAACCGGGCGATCCCGAAGTCACCGATCTTGAGCGATCCGGCGGCGTCGAGCATCAGGTTGCCGGGCTTGATGTCGCGGTGGACGATGCCCTGCTGGTGGGCGGCCGCCAGGCCCGCGGCCGCCTGCGCGGCGACGACCGCGACGTGATCGGCGCCGAGCACGTGCCCTGCCTCCAGCAGCTGGCCCAGGCTGTCGCCCTCGACCAGTTCCATGACGAGGAAGAACCGCCCGTCCCAGGAACCGAAGTCGAAGACCGCCACGACGTGCGGGTGACCCAGGCGCGCCGCCGTCTGCGCCTCCAGCCGGAACCGCGCGGCCGCCGAGGCGTCGGAACCGTCGCCCAGCAGGAGCTTCACGGCGACGGGACGTCCCAGCACCTCGTCGGTCGCCCGCCACACCTCGCCCATGCCACCGCGGCCGATGGGCGCGTCCAAGCGATACCGATCCGCCACCAGCACGTCGTACGACCTCGATCCCGCGAGCCAAACCAGACCTTGCTTAAGGTACTTCACCCGCGCACCCGCGGTGACCTGCGGCCGCAACCGCCGGGGGACTCACACCTCGCCGAGGAACCCCGGGTCCGCCGGGCCCGTCCGCCGGGCGAAGTCGGCGGCGAACGCGAGGACTTGGCTCATCGGAACCGCCTGCCGGGTGGTCGCCGCGAGATCGGCGTGGGCCTCCTCGGACCACAGGAACGGGTACACCGCGATCCCCTGCGAGGGCGTGAGGGCAGTTGCCTCCTCGCGCCAGCCCGGCCAGCGCAGCCCGTCGTAGAACGTCTCCAGCCGTCCCGACAGCAGCCAGGCGACCCAACCGGAGTAGTCCATCTCCATCGCCTCCCAGGCGAGGGTGTCGGGCGCGAAGTAGGTCATCTGGCCCGGCATTCCCGGCCGGCCCACGGCCGCGGGAGCGTGGCCGTTGAGCGCGAAGACCCCGCCCACCGCGTCGTGGCCGACGACGAGACCGGTGCCGGGATGCCAGGCCGGGTCGAGGACCGCCGGGAAGCGGTTGACCTGCCCCAGGCTCGGCAGGCCTCCGCCGGCGGCCGGGCCGCCGCCGAACACCCGTACCCACCCGTCGTCCAGCAGCACCCCGCCGGTGTTCAGCACCAGGGCACCCAGCGCCGAACGCGCGGTGACCTGCAACTGCAGCAGGCACCGCATCCCTTCGGCACGATCGCCGGGCAGCACCCGGGCGGCCACGGGGCCACCGGTGAGCCCGGCCTCCAGCTCCGGCCACGCCGGGGTGTCCACGTCGGTCAATTCGTCGATCTGCCGCACCCGAGGATGATCGCAGCCCGATGCCCGCCCGCCGGGGGCGGGGTGGGTGCGGTGCCGCGGAACCTCAGGTCACCTCAGACCGGTTGCGCGTCGAGACCGCCGCACGGCAGTGTGCGAGTCGGTCGAGGGGTCGCTTCCGGCCCATCGGGAGGAGGAAAGGTGAACACGGTCCTCGCATGGCGGCACCTGCTCGGAGGCGTCCTCCTCCTCGCCGGCGTCGTCACGGCGGCGCACGGCTTCGGCACCTCGCAGGCCGGTGGCGCGGGCGGAACGGTCGTGGTCACCGTGGTCCTGGCGGGCTGCGGTGCCCGCCTCGTCCGTACCGCGGCCCCCGGCCGGCGCCGAGCCGGACCGGCGCCCCGGCTCAGCGCCGGTCGTCCCAGGCCGCGTTGCGCAGGAAGTAGGTGTCGTACCGTTCCTGCACCTCCAGCAGGCTCTCCGGGGTGACCTCGCCCAGGGCGATGCGCTGCAAGTGGCGGAAGTACTCGAAGCGTTCGACGCCCGGGGTGATGACGATGAGCATGTCGGCGTCGCACCCGGGCGCCGCGGCGAAGGCGTGCGGGCGGCCGGGCGGGACGACGACCAGGTCGCCGGCGCCTGCGGTGACGACCTCGTCCCCGGACAGGAACCGGGCCTCGCCGTCGAGCATGTAGAACATCTCGGCCGACCGGTCGTGCCGGTGCGGGCGGGCGCCGTCGGCGCCCCCGGTCAGGGTCACGCGCTGGGTGGAGAGCGCGCCTCCCGTCGCACTGCTGTCGGCCAGCAGCCGGACGGTGGTGGGGGCGCGGCCGATGACCTCGGCCTCGGTGGAGCGGACGATCACGGAGGCGTCGAAGTCGGGCACGATCAATGACATGGCGAACTCCTTGTCCGGGTGGTGACGGGTCTTCGGGAACTGCCGGGTCACACGGCGAAGAGCAGGGCGGCGCTGACGAGGACGACGACCGCGGTGGCGAAGTGGATGCCGAAGGCCACCGCCTTGGTGCCTCCGTGCCGCAGGACCACCAAGGTGTCGCCGAGCGGGACGAGCGCCACGACCAGCATGAACCAGGCCTCCGCGCGGGCACCGGCGAAGGCGAGCAGGGCCAGGCCCATCACCCCGAAGGTGGTGTCCCGCAGGCCCTTGACGGTGAGGTAGGCGGCGGTCCCGTCCCCGTCGGCGGGCACGCCGTAGCCGGCGGCCGCGGGGCGGGGCTGGAGCAGGAACCGGACTCCGATGAAGAGCACCAGGAGGTCGAGCACGACGGCCAGGGTGTACGCGGTGGTGGTCACGTCCACATCTCCTTGCTAGCAGCGCTAGGGACAAGAGCGAAGCTAGCAGAGCGTCGACAGAAGGTCTAGCAGTGCTAGAATTTCTCCATGACGATCCGGACGCGCCGGGAGCGCGAGCGAGCCGAGCGCGAGCAGCTGATCATCACGGCCGCGCGGGAACTGGCCGAGGCCGAGGGCTGGGACGCCGTCACCACGCGGCGGCTGGCCGCCGAGATCGAGTACAGCCAGCCCGTCCTGTACAGCCACTTCAAGGGCAAGGACGCGATCATGGCCGCCGTAGCGGTGCAGGGGTTCGCGGAGCTGGCCGCCGAACTGCGGGAGGCGCGCACCGCGGTGGCGGGTCCGCGGGAGACCCTCGCCGCGGTGGGCGAGGCGTACACCGCGTTCGCGCGGCGGCGGCCGGCCCTCTACGACGCGATGTTCACCCACCACGTCGGCCTGCCGTTCGCCACGCCCGAGGCCCCGGCGGCCCTGCGCGAGGCGTTCGGCGAACTGCTGCGGGCCGTGGAGCCGGTCGCGGGCGCCGGCGACGCGCCGGACCTCCTCACCGAGACGTACTGGGCGTCCCTGCACGGCCTGGTCACCCTCATGCGCAGCGGCCGGCTGCCGGAAGGGGCGCACGAGCGCCGCCTCACCCTGCTGAACGGGCGCTTCACTAACGGCGGTTGAAGCACGGCGGCGGCACACGCCGCACCCCCACCGCCCGGCACCGCTCAGGGGACGAGGACGGTGAGCGAGGTGGCGGTGACGGCGAACCCGAGCTGCTCGTACCGCCGGCGAGCGGGATTGCCGTCGCTCACCGCCAGGGCGATCCTCGGGAGACCGCCGGCCGCCGCGTCCGCCAGCGCCCGGCGCAGCAGCCGGGAACCGAGGCCGGCGTGGCGGGGGTCCGGCTGCCGGAAGACCGTCGCGACCCACGGGAGGCCGTCCCGGTCCGTCACCACGACCCCCGCGACGACGTGGCCGTCGCCGTCGACGGCCAGGGTGCTGCACGGCAGGACCGGCCCGAGCACGGCGCCCGACAGCACCGGAGCCAGCTGGGCTTCGAGGGCCTCCTCGTCACTTCCTTGATGGTGGTCGGGATGGCCCGGCCCGAAGGCGGCACGCCACGCGGGGAACAGCTCGTGTGCCTCCCGGTCGCAGGGTACGGCGCGCAGTCCGTCCGGCAGGGGCGCCGGGGCCCACTCGCGCGGCGGGGGGTCGGCGACGAGGTCGCGCTCCATCGTGTGCGCGTGCCGGAGGACCCGGGCACCGTGCCGGACGAGCTGCTCCCCGAGTTCGACGGAACCCGACACGGCCCACCCCGGCATGCCCGCGAGCACGGCCGGTACGGGGTCCGGTCCCACCGCCTCCGCGAGGTCGGCCCACGGCCGGCCGTCCCGGACCCCCTCGACGTACGTCAGTTCCGGCAGTCCCCCCGGGCCGCGCAGGACCAGGCGCTCTTCTTCGTGCACGGCCACTCAGTACCCGCCCACCGGCATCGGCATCGCTCTCATGCGGCCCATGCTGCGGGCCGCCCGCCGGTGCGGGCAACCGGTTTCCGGCCGGGGGACGCCCTGCCGCACCGGCGCACCCACGCACCGGTGCGTCGGTGCGTCGGTGCGCCGGACCCTCAGGCCTGCGGGGCCGGGTAGGTCGGGTACTCGACCTCGGACACGTGCTGCACGACACGGATGACCTGGCACGAGTAGCCGAACTCGTTGTCGTACCAGAGGTAGAGGATGGCGTTGTCGCCGTCGACCTTGGTGGCGCCGGCGTCGACGATCGAGGCGTGCCGCGAGCCGATGAAGTCGCTGGAGACGGCGTCGGGGGCGCTGATGTAGTCGATCTGGCGCTTGAGCGGCGAGGTCAGCGACACCTCGCGGAGGTGGTCGAGGACCTCCTCACGGGTGGTCTCCCTGGCG
The DNA here is from genome assembly GCF_033792725.1 of Streptomyces sp. PA03-5A. Taxonomy (NCBI): domain Bacteria; kingdom Bacillati; phylum Actinomycetota; class Actinomycetes; order Kitasatosporales; family Streptomycetaceae; genus Streptomyces; species Streptomyces sp. PA03-5A. Next base: position 189,897 of record NZ_JARAVL010000011.1, read on the forward strand.
AGCTGCAGGCTGAGGATCGCGATCGAGACGTCCGGCACCGGCACGCGGATGGAGCTGCCGGTGATCCTGGCCTTGAGGTCGGGCAGCGCCTTGGCGACGGCCGAGGCGGCACCGGTCTCGGTGATGACCATGTTGAGCGGCGCCGAACGGCCGCGGCGGTCGGAGCTGTGGTAGTTGTCCAGCAGGTTCTGGTCGTTGGTGAACGAGTGGACCGTCTCGACGTGGCCGCGCAGGACGCCGTACTCGTCCGCCATCGCTTTCAGCGGGGGCACGATCGCGTTGGTGGTGCAGGAGGCGCAGGACAGGATCCGCTCGTCCGGCTTGATCATGTCGTGGTTGACGCCGTGGACGACGTTGGGGACGTCGCCCTTGCCCGGCGCGGTCAGGACGACCTTGTCGACGCCGGGGCGCAGGTGCTGCGAAAGGCCTTCGCGGTCACGCCACTTGCCGGTGTTGTCGATGAGGATGGCGTCCTTGATGCCGTACGCGGTGTAGTCCAGCGACGTCGGGTCGTCGGCGTGGATCACCTTGATGGCGTTGCCGTTGGCGACGATCGTGCTGTTCGCCTCGTCGACGGTGATCGTGCCCTGGAACTGGCCGTGGATGGAGTCGCGGCGCAGCAGCGAGGCGCGCTTGACGAGGTCTTCGCCGGCCCGTCCGGCCCCCTTGCGGACGACGATGGCGCGCAGCCGCAGGCCGTTGCCGGAACCGGCCTTCTCGATCAGCAGCCGGGCGAGGAGGCGGCCGATGCGGCCGAAGCCGTAGAGGACGACGTCGCGCGGCTCACGCCGCTCGATCTTGTTGGCACCCGTGGCGCCCGCGACGGCCGCCGCGGTGAACTCGGCCACCGACAGCCCGCGGTCGTCGGCCCGGTACGTCGCGGCGAGCATGCCGAGGTCGATCTGGGACGGGCCGAGGTCGAGCGTGGTGAGTGCGTGCAGGAACGGCAGCGTCTCGGTGACCGAGAGCTCCTCGCCGGCGATCTGCCGGACGAAGCGGTGGGCCTTGAGGATGCTGATCACCGACTTGTTCACCAAGGAGCGGCTGTGCAGCAGGACGGTCACGTCCCGCTCCCTGTGCAGCTTCCCGATGATCGGAATCATCGATTCCGCGATCTCCTCGCGGTGCTTCCAGTCGGTGAACGAGTCCTCGTTGACAGTCACAGGCTTATCTTTCGAGCTAGGCGGTGCTCATATGTTAACCACACCGCCATCTCGCTCTTGCCGCGGGTCCCACCGGGTGACGTCAGGAGACGGCGATGACCCCCACCGCCGCCGAGCCGGTCTTCGCGCGCAGGAGGACGTCGTAGAGGTACCGGTCGCCGTCGCGCGGCGCCACGACCGCCCGCCCTCCGGTCGGCAGCGCCCGGGACACGGCCTCGTGCCGCTCCCCTGGCGCCGACCCGCTGACCGCCACGAGCCGCACCGGGGTGCTGCCGATGTTCTCGAACGTCACGGAACGGGTCCGGGGACAGGGGCCGTCGTGCTCACCGGTGCAGTGGAAGCGGACGTCGCCGAGGTTCACCAGCCCGCACGAGACGTCGGTGGCGAAGGCGAAGTGCGAGGAGCAGACGGCCCCCACCCGCAGGTCCTCCGCGGGGGCCTGCGCGGCGGCCGTGTGGCCGGGGCGGGGCGCATCCGCGCAGGAGACGGCGGACAGACCGAGTGCGGCCGTGACGAGTGCCGCGGGCAGGAGTGCTGTGCGCACCTGTGGCTCCAGAAGTGGTGCAGTCGGTGAGTCCCGCTCACCGGGGTGCCGGTCCGCGCCGGACCGGCGCGGGCGAAGGACGGGAAAGGGCAGGACAGGGGGCCCCGAACAGGGGGCCCGGACGCGGGTGGGGCCCGGAAGCCGTGGCTCGCGGGCCCCACCTTCAGCGCGCCGGCACGGGCGCCGGCGACCGGTTCAGCGGTCGTTGTGCGCGGGACGTTCCGTGGCGATGACGTCGTTCGCGTACACGAGGGCGACCCGGTGGTTGTACTGGATCGTGTACATCTTCTTGGCGCCGAAGACGACCTTGCCGTCGGCCTTGAAGTAGTCGTCGGTCAGGGCGGGCGGCGTGGTGGCGACGTACGCCTGGCCGGACGGGATGCTGTACATGCTCAGCGGGACCTGGGTGGAGGCGCCGTACCCGGCCGGGTACTCCGAGGCGTCCGGGTAGCTGGTCCCGTACACCTTGCCGGGCGGCGTGGCGGGCGTCACACCGGCCTTGACGATGGTGTAACCGCCGTGCGCCGGGACGGTGTTGGCGCCGTACGGGTTGTAGAACCACACCTTCGCGCCGCTGAACCAGATCGCGGTCCAGGCACCGTCCTTGCCGGCGACGACGAACTGCTGGCCGGCTTGCACGGTGTTGCCCCAGTCGTTGATCCGGTCGGTGCCGGCGGCACCGGAGTGGATCGCCGGGTCCCCGAACAGAGGCGCGGTGCTGTCGGGGGCGGTGCGCACGAACAGCGTGTTCGACGCCTGCGTCACCTCGGTGCACTCCGGGGTGGCACCGGTCGGGTCCTCGGACGGGCAGATCTGGGCGGTCTGCTGGTTCCGCTCGAAGCCGGGCGCGATGGTCACCACCGAGCCGATGTCACCGACCCCGTGCCTGCCCGTGACGGGCGCGCCGAGCAGGGCCATGAAGTGCTCCCAGTCCCAGGCGGTGCCCGGGTCCCAGTGCATGCCCGCGACGTAGGACGACGCAGGGCCGACAACGTTGTCGTGGCCCAGGATGTGCTGCCGGTCGAGCGGGATGTCGAAGCGCTCGGCCAGGTACTTCACCAGCTCCGCCGTGGCCTCGTACTGCGCCTCGGTGTACCAGTCGGCCCCGTGCGCCGCGTAGCCCTCGTGCTCGATGCCGATGGAGTGCATGTTGGACGAGTAGTTGCCCGCGTGGAAGGCGATGTCCTTCGTGGGCATCATCTGCGTCACCGCACCGTCCGAGGACCGCATCACGTAATGCGAGGCGGCCGAACTGCCCGGGGCCTGGAAGGCCGCGATGGCCGACTCGTACGAGCCCTCGATGTCGTGGATGACGATGGTGTCGATCCGGATCCCGTTGGCGGGCCGGTTGGAGACCTGGCCGTTGCTCGACGCCGCCGGCACGAAGGTGCAGTCCACTGTGGTGGGACACTCGACGTCGGCGGTCGCCGCGGCCTTCAGGTGCAGCTTCGCCAACTGGCTCGTGGCGGGCTTGACCTGCGGCGCGGCGGCGAGGCTGACCCGCTGCCCGTCCGTCGTGGTACGGCCGGCGCCCTTGGCCAGGGTGGCGAAGACACGGTTCGCGAACGCCTTGGCACCCTGCGCTTGCGAGGCCTGGCTGTAACGGGCCACGGCTCCGTACCAGTCGCCGGGTTCGGCGGAGGCGGTTCCGGCCGTGGCCTGCTGGTACGACGCGAGGAGCGCCGCGCCGCCGCGGATGTTGGCCGCCGGATCGTTCCTCAGCTCCCGCGCCGACAGGCCGGTGAGCTTCGCCGCGGCCTGGAGGGTGTGCAGGGCCGGGTCGGCGACGAAGGACGCGAGGTCGCTGCGGCCGGCCGCTCCGGCGTCACCACCGGCCACCATCTCCGCCGTCACGTCGGTGAGGTGCATCGGACCGTAGCCGCCGCTCGCGCTGTGCGCGCCCGCGTGCCCGTCCCACGCCGACTCCTGGTACGCCACGGCCAGCAGCACCTGCTCCGGCACGTGGTACTCCTCGGCCGCCGCGGCGAAGTCGCGCTGCCGGGCGGTCTCCGCCGGCGCCGCACCGGTGGCCTGCGCCGTCAACGGCACGGCCACCGAACCCGCGATCACCAGCGCGCCGACCGCGGCCAGCAGACCGGGCCTGCGCCGCCTGGCGTGCCGGCGTATGGATGTTTCTGATGTCATGAACGATCCCAAATCTTGAACGTGTGAGGCCAATTCCCCTGGCCGGACGTCGATGTGACGCTCCATCGGCCCGTGGAAGGCTCGCGGATTCTACCCACGCCGAATCCCCGGAATTGAGGCACCGTCACTATCGAGCCACCGTCGCGCGGTTCGCCGGCGGCGGGCCGGATCCTCCGGACGGCGAGCGGGAAGAGCGCGGGGGTCCATCAGCCGAATTCCCGGCATCCGCCGCAACTCCCGCACCCGCGAGGGGGAACCGGGAGGCGTGAGGGGCGGGGACCGCATCGGCGGCCGAACTCGGCCGGTGCATCGCAGTCGCACGACCTCCCGGTGCGTCACCGCCCCGACGGTGGAAGCTCACGAAGATCCCTCTTCTTGTCCGGACGGGCGTGCACGCGAGAGCCGCAGACCCCGGGCCAATAGCTTGCTGCGTCAAGGAGTAGATCAGGAAAGTGCTGCACCATGCAAGTAACTGCGACGCATAATGGCGTCAATCGGTTCATTCACGACGCCGCGTCTCACCATGCGACCCTGGACGCCCTCACTCGTCACCGCCTTGACAGGTGACTTTTTTCTGTGCGAAAGTCATCACCACTTCAATAGGTGATCAGATCGGTCATCGCGTCCCCGGAACCGAGGAGAGGCCGCGTGAGCCAGGCTGTGGATTACGACTACGTCGTGGTGGGCGCGGGAACGGCCGGCAGTGTGCTGGCTTCGCGCCTGTCCGAGGACGGCGGCGCCCGCGTCCTCCTGCTGGAGGCGGGCGGCCCCGACGTGCCGGAGGCGATGCCGGTTCCCCCCGCGTGGCCGCGGTTGCTGGGCACGTCGTCCGACTGGGGCGACCGCACGACCGAGCAGGCCGCCACCGGCACGTCCGTGGCGCTCGCCCGGGGCAGGGGCCTCGGCGGGTCGTCGGCGATCAACGCCATGGTCTTCACCCGCGGGCACCGCAGCGCCTATGACGCGTGGGCCGCCGGCGGCGCGAAGGGCTGGGGCTTCGACGCCCTCCTGCCGTACCTCATGCGCAGCGAGCGCGCGGAGGGCCGCGACCCCCGCACGCGCGGGCAGCACGGACCGCTGGCCGTGGCCCCCGCCCGCGAGCCGAACCCGGTGCTGGAGGCCTGTCTGGAAGCGGCCGCGGAAGCGGGCCACCGCAGGGCGGCCGACATCAGCTCCGGGCTGGAGGAGGGATTCGGCTGGCCTGACCTGAACATCGTCGACGGCCGGCGTCAGAGCGCCGCCGACGCCTACCTCACCCCCGCGTCGGGACGGGCCGGCCTGCGCGTGGTGACCGGTGCGCTCGTCCACCGCGTCCTGCTGGACGGCGACCGCTGCACCGGGGTGGCGTACACCGCCGGAGGAGAAGAGGTCACCGCCCGCGCCACCCGTGAGGTGATCCTCACGGCCGGCGCCATCGGCACCCCGCACCTGCTCATGCTCTCGGGCATCGGCCCCGGCCGGCACCTGCGGGAGACCGGCGTCGAGGTCGTCCACGACCTGCCCGGCGTCGGGAGCGGCCTGCAGGACCATGTGATGGCCGGTCTGGTCTACTCCGCCGCCCGCCCGGTCCCCGCCGCGCGGAACAACCACGGGGAGGCACTGGGCCTGCTGCGCAGCACGCCCTCCGCCGACGCCCCCGACCTGCAGATCATCTTCGTCGACGTCCCGAGCCATGCGCCCGCCCTCGCGGGGCCGCGCGAGGGCTACACGATCCGCGTCTCGCTGATGCGCCCGCACAGCCGCGGCACGGTGCGGCTCGCCTCATCCGCGCCCGGGACCGCCCCCCTGATCGACCCGGACTACTACGCCGACCCCCGTGACCTGCGGACCATGGTCGCCGGCATCCGCGCGGCCCGTGAGATCGGCCGGGCCAGGGCGCTCGACGGCTGGCGCGGCGAGGAGGTGCTGCCCGGCGTGGACGTCGACGACGACGCGGCGGTCGCCGCCTACCTCCGCAGGGGCCTGGCGTCCTACTTCCACCCGGTCGGCACGTGCAGGCTCGGCACCGACGAGGGCGCCGTGGTGGACGAGGAGCTCAGGGTCCGCGGCATCGACGGGCTGCGCGTCGCCGACGCCTCGGTGATGCCGTCGATCGTCTCGGGGAACACCAACGCGACGGTCTACGCCATCGCCGAGCGGGCCGCCGAGTTCGTCTCCCGGAAGGGGGCGTGATGACCGCGGCCGACCACGAGAAGCAGCCGGAGCGCGGGGCCCCCGTGGCGCGCCGCACCATGCTCGGCATGCTCGGCGCCGGCGTGGCCGGCGTCGCCGCCGCACCCTGGCTGCAGCGCGGCTGGGAGAACTTCCTCGGCGCGGCCTCCCAGGCCGACCCCACCGGGCTCACCGGGGTGCTCCCCAACCCGGGCGGCTTCCGCTACTACAGCGTCGTCGGCTCGGTGCCCCGCAAGGACGAGCGGACCTACCGGCTGAAGGTCAACGGTCTCGTCGACCGTCCGCGGACGTACACCCTCGACGACCTCCGCGCGCTCCCGCAGCAGCGGATCGTGCGCGACGTGCAGTGCACCGACGGCTGGCGGGTGGCGGACACCCCCTTCGAGGGCGTGCCGCTGTCGGACCTCCTGGACGCGGCAGGGGTGCGCCCGGAGGGCAAGGCGATCCACTTCACGTGCTTCGACGGCGTCTACACCGAGAGCCTGACCCTCACCCAGGCGCGCCGCCCCGACATGCTGGTCGCCCTGAAGATGCAGGACAAGCCCGTCAGCCACGAGCACGGCGGCCCCGTCCGGCTCTACGCCGCGCCGATGTACTTCTACAAGTCGGCCAAGTGGCTGTCCGGAATCACCGTGACCGACGAGGTCATCCCCGGCTACTGGGAGGAGTACGGCTATGACGTCGACGGCTGGCTCGACGGCGCCGACCAGCGCGGCGACGCGCAGGCCGCCTGAACGCTCCGGGCGCGTACTGCGGTTCACCAGGGCCGAGCGCTGGGTGCATCGCGGCACCGGTCTGCTGATGCTGGTGTGCCTGGTGACCGCGGCCTGCCTCTACCTGGGGCCGCTGGCCCAGCTCGTCGGCCGCCGCCACCTGCTCGCGACGGTCCACGAATGGTCGGGGATCCTGCTGCCGCTGCCCTTCCTGCTCGGACTCGCCTCCCCCGCCTTCCGCGCGGACCTGCGCAGGCTGAACCGCTTCGCCCCGTACGACAAGCGCTGGCTGCGGGCCGCGCGCCGGCGGCTGACCTCGCCGGACATGCGTCCCGCCGGCAAGTTCAACGCCGGTCAGAAGCTCTACGCTGGCTGGCTCGCCGGGGTCGTGCTGGTCATGACGGCCACGGGGCTGCTGATGTGGTTCACGGGCCTGCTGCCGGCGGTCTCCCGCACCAGCGCGATCTTCGTGCACGACCTCCTGGCCTGGGCCATCGCCCTGGTGCTGATCGGGCACATCCGCAAGGCGTTCCAGGACCCCGAGGCGCGGCTCGGGATGCGCACCGGGTACGTCTCCCTGGGCTGGGCGCGGCGATGGCACGCCCACTGGCTGGACGAGGACCGCCCGGCGGCCGAGGACACGCCGGAGCGCTGAACGTCGCCGCGCCGCACCCACGCAACGCCCGGGTGGCCGGGCCCCGTTCTGCGGGGCCCGGCCACCCGGGCGTATCGACGGGCACTCGCTCCCCCGCGCGGCGGTGTGCTACGCGGACACGGCCGTCCGCGGCGTGGCCGCCTTCTTTCGCGCGCGGTACGCCGCCGCCTTCACACGGTTGCCACAGGGGTCCATGGCGCACCACTCGCGACGGCTGCCGTGCGAGCGGTCGAGGTAGATCTGCGTGCACTCCGGCCTGCTGCACTCCTTGACCAGCTCCGCGTCCGGGCCGCTGAGGAGCCGCACGGCCTCCCGGGCCAGCGACGACAGGGCCTGCTGCGGCGTCGCCTCGACCCTGCGCCCGTCCCTGGTGAGCTGCGGGACGGCGGACGGCCTGCGTGCCGCCGCGTTGAGGAGCGCGAGCGCGTCGGTGTCGTAGTCCTCCTTGTTCAGCGCGGACCTGACGAGCGAGAAGACCGCCTCCCGCAGGGAGACCGCCTCCGCCACGTCGGACGGCTGCGAGAGGACGTCCCCGTCGACGAGCCCCGACTCGCGGAACCAGGCGTCGAGGCTCTCGGGCGTGGTGAGCATCTCCTGGGGCTCCGGGTTGCGACGGCGCCTCAGGGTTCCCACGAAGTCCAGCACGGGCATGCCGCACTTGAACACATGCATCATGTCACCATTTTGACAGGTGACGAACAAGAGGGCAAGGCACCGGCCCGACGGCGGCACACCCATTCTGCCCACTGCAGCCCGCCGGCGTGCCGGCGTGCCGGCCTCGACGGCGAACAGGCGGAGGTCTCAGGCCGGGGTCAGGCGGAGGCGCCCTGGTCGGTCGCCACCCGGCCCAGCGCGATGGTCAGCGCGGCGAGGTCCTGGTCGGCGAAGGGTTCGACGAGGTGGCGTCGCACGCTGGCGAGGTGCGTCGGCCAGGCCTGCTCCAGGCGCTCGAGCCCGGCGTCCGTCAGCACGGCGTTCCAACCACGGCCGTCCTCGGCGCACTTGACGCGTTCCACCCAGCCGTGCTTCTCGAGCCGGATGACGACGCGGGTCATCCCGCTCAGGGAGAGGCTGCAGGCGGCGGCGAGTTCGCTCATCCGCATCGCGCGCCCCGGGGTCTCGGACAGGTGCCTCAGCGGCGTGTACTCGGAGAGCGGCAGCCCCGCCCCCTCGACCATGTCGGCGTCGACGGCACGCGGGAGCTCCAGGAGCACCCGGCCCAGCGCGCGCACGAAAGCCTCCTCCCTCGCGCTGAGGGGCTGCAACTGCTGCTTCGTGGACGCCATCCCCCCACTTTAGCTTCTTGACGGGTCAATGAGGCCTCAATGATCGGCACTCCGGCGAGAACCGGTGCGAGCACATGCCTTTGACAGTTGTCGACCGGTCGTCTAGCTTCAAATAGGCGACCGGTCAGTTAGTTCCTCCGGTCCGCCCATCCCCCCATCGCACAGCAACGAAGAGAAGCGGAGAGCCTCCTGTGGCCACCCCCGTCAAGCTCGCCATCGTCTACTACTCGTCGACCGGCACCATCACCGAGATCGCCAGGGAACTGCACGACGCCGCCGTCAAGGCCGGCGCCGAGGTGCGCCTGGTGAAGACGGCCGAACTCGCCCCCCAGGCCGCCATCGAGAGCAACCCGGCCTGGGCCGCCCACCACGCGGCGAACACGCACGTCCCGCACGCCACGCCCGAGGACGTCGAGTGGGCCGACGCCGTGATCTTCGGCACCCCCACCCGCTTCGGCAACGTCTCGGCGCAGCTCAAGCAGTTCATCGACACGCTCGGCGGGCTGTGGGCCGAGGGCAAGCTGATCGACAAGGTCTACAGCGCCTTCGTCTCCAGCGCCACCGCGCACGCGGGCCAGGAGGCCACGCTGCTGGCCCTCTACACCTCGATCCACCACTTCGGCGGCATCACCGTCACCCCGGGCTTCACCCAGCCCTCCAAGTTCGTCGACGGCAACCCCTACGGCACCTCCCACGTGGACGGCCAGGGCAACAACCCCGTGGACGAGGTCACCCGCACCGCCGCCCGGGTCCAGGCCGAGCGCGTCGTGCGCGTCGCCGCGCAGCTCAAGGCGGCCTGACCCCTCCCGGCACCCCGCCGGCAGCGGCGCCGCGCGGCAGGCCCCCTCACCGGGGGAACCGCGCGGCGCCGCTCCCCACATCCTCACCGAACCCACGAACAGGGAGATGCGGAAACATGCGCGTCGAGATCTGGACCGACATCGCCTGCCCTTGGTGCTACGCCGGCAAGGCCCGTTTCGAGCGGGCCCTCGCCGGCTTCGAGCACCGTGACGGCGTCGAGGTGGTACACCGGTCGTTCGAGCTCAACCCGGACGCCAAGAACGGCACGACACCGATCATCGACGCCGTGGCCGCGCAGTACGGGCGCACCCGCGAGCAGCAGGTCGCACGGGAGGAGCACGCCGCGTCCGAGGCGCGCACCGAAGGACTGGACTTCCGGATCGGCGGCCGCGTCCACGGCAACACCTTCGACGTCCACCGCCTCCTGCACTTCGCCAAGGAGCACGGCGTCCAGCAGGAGCTCCTGGACCTCGCCTTCCGGGTGAACTTCGCGGACGAGCGTTCCGTCTACGACACGGAGACCCTGCTGGACCTGGCGGCCGAGGCGGGACTGGACCGGGCGCAGGCAGGCGCCGTCCTGGCCGACCCCGACGCCTACGCCCAGCAGGTACGGGCCGACGAGCGGCTGGCCGCTGAACTCGGCGCCGGCGGCGTGCCGTTCTTCGTGCTGAACCGGAAGTACGGCGTGAGCGGACTGCAGCCCGTCGAGCTGTTCACCCGTGCCCTGGAGCAGGCGTGGGAGGACCACGCGGGGGCCCGGGCCTGACGCCCGGCCCCGGGGGGCTCCCGCAGTACCCCTGCGCGGCGCGTTCCCCCGTGGCGGGCGCCGTGGCGTGAGGGAGACATACGCGCACATGACCAGGGACAACGCCCGGAACGCCGCGCTCGGGGAGTTCCTCCGCTCACGCCGCGCGAAGATCTCCCCCGCGCAGGCCGGCCCGGTCCCCGAACCGCCCGCGCCCTGCGCCTGACCGACGACGAACGGGTCCATCTGTTCACCGTGGCCAGGTCCTCCGCCCCACCGCCCCGGCGCCCCGTCCGCTGCCGCCGCAACAGGTCCGTCCGGCCCTGCACCGCCTCCTGGAGCCGATGACCGAGGGCCCCGCGCTGGTGGTGGGGCGCCGCACCTGCGTCCCGGCCGCCGACCGGCTCGCCCATGCGCTCCACACCGGCTTCGACGCGCTCCCCCAGCGGCAGCGGAGCATGGCCCGCTTCATCTTCCTCGACGCCCGCCTCTACTCCGGCAAGCACCCCCACGACCCCCGGCTCGCCGAGCTGGTCGGCGAACTGTCCGGGCGCGACGAGGACCTCCCGACGTGGTGGGACGGCCACGGCATCAAGCGCCACCGGCGATCCGGACCAGATCCTCGGCGTCCGCACCGCGGAGCCCGCGACCGCCTCCGACCGGGCCCTGCGCCGGCTCGCCCAGTGGGCCGAACAGGGCGGCCAGCGGCCCGACCGGCCCAGTCATCTGACTTTCACACTTAAAGTCAGCTGTTAGCCTGGCCCCGCAGGCCGATCCACGCCTGCGCCGAGGGCTGCCGCACACCGCCCGGGGCCGCCGACGACCGCGCGGCCGTCCGGGCAGGGCGCGCCCGCAGGAAGGAGGCACGATGCACATCAAGGGGTCGGTCGCCCTGGTGACGGGCGCGAGCCGCGGCATCGGCCGCGCCTTCGCCCGCGCGCTCATCACGCACGGCGCGTCCAAGGTCTACGCGGGCGTCCGCGATCCGGAGAGCCTCGTCGACCAGAGCCTGGTGGACGACACCCTCGTACCCCTGCGCCTGGACGTCACCAAGCCCGACGAGGTCGCCGCGGCGGCCGCCGCGGCCGGCGACGTCAGCATCGTCGTCAACAACGCGGGCACGGGCGGCGCCGGCACCCGTCTGCTGGAGGGTTCCTTCGACGGCGCGCGCCAGGCGATGGAGGTCAACTACTTCGGCACCTGGGCCGTTTCCCGGGCCTTCGCCCCGATCCTGGCCGCGAACGGGGGCGGGGCGCTGGTCAACATGCTCTCGCTGGCGTCCTGGGTCGGCCAGCCGCTGATCCCCGGGTACGCGGCCTCCAAGGCGGCCGCATGGTCGCTGACCGACACCCTCCGGCAGGCCCTGCACCCCCAGGGCACGCTGGTGGTGGGCGTCCACGCGAGCTTCGTGGACACCGAACTCAGCGCGTGGACCGACGCCCCGAAGATCAGCGCCGGGACGGTGGCCGAACTGACCATGGACGCGCTGCTCCACGACCGGCCGGAAGTCCTCGCCGACGAGGAGACCCGGCGCGCCAAGTCCGCGCTCTCCGGGCCCCCGAGCCCCACCCCGGGCGCATGACGCGGCGGCGGCCCCGGACGTCTCCGTCCGGGGCCGCCGCCGTGAACTCACGGCCTGTGCAGCCAGCCGGTCAGCGGCCGGCGGTCTGGCCGCCGTCGACGGGCAGGGTCACGCCCGTCACGAACGGCGCGTTCTCCAGGTAGAGCACCGCCTCGACGATGTCGGCGATCTCGCCCATGCGCCCGACCGGGTGCAGCTCGGCCAGCCACTCGTGGGTCTCCACCGGGTGCATCGGGGTCTTGATCGTGCCGAGCGCCACCGCGTTCGCCCGGATCCCCTGCTTCGCGTACTCGGTCGCCAGCGCCCGGGTCGCCGACTGCAGGCCGCCCTTCGTGAGCGAGGCCAGCACCGACGTGATCTTCGCGTCCGCCTGGTCCCCGAGGCTGCTGGAGATCTGGACCACGTGCCCGCCGCCCTGCTGCAGCATCCGCTCCACCGCCAGCTGCGTGATGCGGAAGAAGCCGTCCACGTTGATGCCGAGCACGGCGCGGTACTCCGCCTCGGTGTACTCCGTGAACGGCTTCGCCACGAAGATCCCCGCATTGTTGACCAGCGTGTCCACCCGGCCGAAGCGCTCCACCGCCGTCGCGATCACCCGCTCCGCGGTCGCCCACTCGGCGATGTCGCCGCGGACCGTCACGACGCCCGGGTCCGCCGAGTCGCCGATGTTCCGCGACGTGGCCACCACCGCGTACCCCAGCTTCCGGTACGCCTCGACCAGACCGGCACCGATGCCCTGCGACGCACCGGTGATGACCGCGACCTTCTGACCCTCAATGCTCATGGTGTTACTTCTTCCAGGGGGGTGTCATGGGGAATCCGGTACTAGACGACCGGTCACATATAACGTAGACGACCGGTCGAGAACTGTCAAAGACCCGGAACCCGGACGGGGGCGGCGCCGCCGGAGGCGGCTTCCCGAGGGGCGGGCAGGTCCAAGCGGTGCGGGAACCCGATGCGCAGCACGAACGCCGCCGCGGCGGCGGCCAGGACGACCAGTGCCGCCAGGACCAGTGCCTGCTGGTAGCCGTGGCGCAGCAGCGGCGCGACGGCCACAGGGCCGAGGATCTGACCCACCGAGTAGCCGGCGGTCAGCAGGGCGACCGCACGTGGGAACCGCAGATGCGTCCCGGCCGCGAGGGCGACCGTGCTCACGCCGATGAAGGTGGCGCCGAAGAGGAACGCCGAGACGAGCGCGGCGGCGGACCCCCCGACCAGGGCCGGCAGGGCGATGCCGGCGGCCTGCACGACCAGCGCGGCGAGCAGCACGTCCGGGCGGGACCAGCGCCGTCCCAGCCACGCCCACAGCGCGGCGGAGGGGACGGCCGCCACCCCTGCCAGCACCCACGCGGCGGTGCCGAGCGGTCCGGGTGAGCCCTGGTCGATCGCGGCGACCAGGAAGGTGCCGGCGATGATGTAGCCGACGCCTTCCAGCGTGTACGACGCGAACAGGGCACCGAACCAGCGGTGCGTGCGCGGCGCCGCCGTCCGCCCCGGCGCTCCGGGGGCCGCATCGACCGACGCGGCCGCCGCGTCCGCCGCGTCCGGCGCGTCCGGCGCGTCCGGCGCGGGTTCCGTCCGCATGGTCCACGCCGGCACGGCGAGCAGCGCGGCGAGTGCGGCGGACGCCCACCACGCGGCCCGCCAGTCGGCGAAGCCGCGCAGGACGAGGACGAGCAGGCCGGACAGCGCGATCCCTGCGCCGACCCCGCCGAAGCCCCAGCCCGGCAGGTGTGCGGGGTGCGCGCGCAGCCGCCCGAGGAGCGCGCTGACGGCGATGACGAAGACCGTCGCGCTCACCGTGCCCGCGACCAGCCGGAGCACCAGCCATACGGCGGTCGCGTGCGTGAGCGGCATGGCGGCGAGGCTCACGACGAGCAGCACCAGCGAACCGCGCAGGACGGCGGCGGAGCGCGTCAGCCGGGGGAGGACGGTCCCGGCGAGCGCTCCGGCGAGGTAGCCGACGTAGTTGGCCGTCGCCAGGTGCGCACCGGCCCCGGCCGTCAGGCCCGCTTGAGCGTGCATCAGGGGGAGGATCGGGGTGTAGACGAAACGGCCGACCCCCATGGCCGCCGCCAGCGCCGCCCCGGCCCGGGCCACATGGGCCCAGGGCGACCCGGGGGCGCCGCCGCGTGCGGCGGCCGGGCGCCGGGTTGATTGGATCATGACACATTCCTCGACGGGTGGGTTCCGGGACGGGACCGGACGGACCACGGCTCCCCGTCGCGACCGTGTCCGGGCGGCGGGGAGCCGTGTGTGGTGCCGCGTGTGCGGCGGGCGTGCGCCGTCAGGCGTCGCCGTTCGCCTTCCCCGGGTCATTGGGGTGGGACTGCACGGCGGTGACGGCCGCGGCCATCCACGGCCACAGCGGCAGCGTGCCGAGGACCTTCTCGTACAGCTCGGCCTCGTCGGCGGCGCGCCAGAGGCCGATGCTGCGCAGTTCGCCCACGGGGCGCCACAGCCTGACGAGGTGGCCGGCGGCGGCCAGTTCCCCGGCGCGGACGGCCTCGGCCGCGCGACGCCGGTCCACCTCGGCGGGGTCGGTGCCCTCGGGGACGGTGGTGGTGAGTTCGACCAGGAACTCCTTCACGGTGTTGCCTCTCTTCGAAACTGCCGGAACCTTCGACGGGCGGGCACGCGGCCGGACCGGTGTACGAACCGCCGGTCCTGCGCCCTTCCACCCTGCGCCCACGGGCGGGGGCGGCGCCACGACCGCCGCCCTCCCTGCTGGGAGGCGGAACCTCGCAACGCGCTCCACCCGGCGGACGGGGGGCCTTCGGCCTCAGTGGTCGGTGACGATCCGCGAGACGTGGTAGGCGCGGATCAGCCAGTCGTCACCCTCGCGCTGCAGGACCAGCGAGAGGTGCACGGCGGCCTCCCAACCCTCCGCGCCCCGGAAGACGACGTCGGCGAAGCCGCCGGCCACCCGGTCGCCGATGCGGTAGCCCTGCACCTTCCCCACGTCCGCCCAGCGGTCCTCCGTCACGGCCTCGTAGTAGGCGCGCACCGCGTCACGGCCGGCCGTGGTTTCGGGCCCGAACCCCTGGAACAGGGCGTCCACGGTGAACAACTCGGCCATCTCGTCCGGCCGGTGGCCGTCGAAGGCGGCCTTCCAGCGGGACAGCGTCTCGCGCATCGGGTCGTTCGCGGCGTCCTTCGGGTCAGCGCTCATGTCGGTTCTCCTCTGTGCTCAACGGTAGGAAGAACGGCACCCGTCCGCGTGCGGAGGGCGGCCGGATCAGTGGATGGCCGATGATAGTCGACCAGTCTAATAAAAATAGTTGGGCGGTCGTATACTGGCAAACACGGGCCGCACCGTGACGCCGGCGAGAAGCCCGCCGCCGGCACCGCCCGCCCCGCGCCCACCGCGCGAACGACCGTCGCCGCCCCGCAGGAGGAACACTCACATCATGGTCTCGCCACTGGCCGCACTCGGGGTCGACGCCCCGGTCCTCGCCGCGCCGATGGCCGGCGGTCCCACCACCCCCGCGCTGGTCACCGCGGCCGCCCGAGCCGGCGGCCTGGGCTTCCTGCCCGGCGGATACCGCACCGCGGCGGCGCTCGCCGAGCAGATCGCCGCGGTCCGGCCCGGACAGGTGCCCTTCGGCGTCAACCTCTTCGCACCCAATCCCGTCCCGGTGGACCCCGACGCCTTCCGGCGCTACGCACGCGCCATCGCGCCCGACGCCGGGACGCACGGCATCGACGCGCAGGCGGCGGAGATCGTCGAGGACGACGACCACTGGGCGGACAAGGTCGACCTGCTGCTCTCCGACCCGGTGCCGGTGGTCAGCTTCACCTTCGGCGTCCCGCACGCCTCGGTCGTCTCCGCGCTGCGCGCCGCCGGAAGCCTGGTCGTCCTGACCGTCACCTCGGCCGCGGAGGCCCGGGCCGCCGCGGAGGCGGGCGCGGACGCACTGGCCGTGCAGGCGTCCGCCGCGGGCGGGCACTCCGGCACGCTCACCCCGCAGCACGTACCGGCGGCCGTCCCCCTCGAGGACCTGCTCGGCGAGGTGCGCGCGGCGGTGCCCCTGCCGCTCGTCGCCGCCGGAGGCCTGGCGACCCCGGCCGCCGTGGCCGGTGCGCTGCGGGCCGGAGCCGACGCGGTCATGGTCGGCACCGTCCTGCTGCGCGCCGAGGAGGCCGGCACCTCCGCGCCGCACCGGGCGGCGCTGGCCGACCCGGCACGCACCGGGACGGTGGTGACCCGGGCGTTCACGGGTCGTCCGGCGAGGGCACTGCGCAACGGCTTCACCGACCGCCACACCGGGCACGCTCCGGCCGGCTACCCGGCCCTGCACCATCTGACCAGCCCGATGCGCAAGGCGGCCGCCGCCGCGGGCGACCCCGAGCGGATCAACCTGTGGGCGGGCACGGGCTACCGCCACGCCACCGAGGAGCCCGCGGAGCGGATCCTGCGGCGGCTGGCGTCCGCAATCTGATCCCGGGGCACACGGGCGGGCCGCACACGGCGGCCCACCCGGCCCCGGGCCCGGTCCCGGTCCCGCCGCTCAGGTCAGTGCGACGCCGAGCAGGACCTCCAGCTGCGCGATCGTCTCCTTGGGGTCCTTGGCGTGGACGCCCGCGAGCCCCAGCTGCGCCGCGGGCGCCAGGTACTGCTCGGTGTCGTCGACGAACACGCAGGCCTCGGCGGGCAGACCGAGCTTCTCCAGCGCCAGTTCGAAGATGGCGGGCTCGGGCTTGCGCATCCCGTGGTGCTCGGAGATGACCACCGCGTCGTACGAACCCTCCAGGTCGTGGCCGTCGTAGAGGTCCCACGGCGCGGAGCCCACGGAGTTGGACAGGATCCCCACGCGCACCCCGGCGCGCCGGGCGGCGGCCGCGGCGTCGATCAGGGCCGTCTCGGGGCGGAGGTCGGCGAAGATCCGGCCCATGAGGTTGTCGGGCGCCACGCCGAGGCTGCGGGCCGCCGCGATGTTCCATTCCACCTGGGTGATCGCGCCGCGTTCGAGGTCGTGGGTGCGCCGGGTCCCCTCCTCGTCGAGGTAGAGCGCGGTGATGCACGCCCCCTCGGCCAGTCCCTCGCGCCGTTCGAAGGCGAGCACGGCGGGCAGCAAAGGCGTGGTGAGGACACCGCCGAAGTCGAGGATCAGGCCGGTGCGGTGGGACATGACGGAACTCCTGCGGTAGCGACGAGGACGCCTGCCGCCGCGATGCGGACGCGGCAGCCGCGCGATGGGCCGTCCGCCGGCGACGCTGCCGCACGGTGCCCGAGGGGGCCGGCCGGCAGCGGCGGCCACACGGGCGGCACGCGCGGGGCGACGACCGGACGTCATCCTGCCATCCCCTTCCGCGGCCCGCCCGGCCACCCCTCCCCCGGACCTCAGTGGGCCCCCGGACGACGTCGGCAGTGCGCCACCTGCGTCACCACCTTGACCGGTGACGCATGCGCGTGCGAGGGTTGCCGCCGGGAGAACCCCGGGAACAGGAAAGAAGGTTGGGAATGATCGACAGGCGGAGCTTCGGCAAGGTTTTCGGTGCGGGCGCGGCCGCGGCGTCACTCGCGGGGCTGTCGGGCCTCACGTCGCAGCCCGCCTCGGCGGCGACACCGCACGGGCCGCGGCCGGGCACCGGGGGACCCGCATCCGTCCGGGGGACGTACACCTCCCTCGGCGCCCTCAAGCAGGTCGACGCCGGCGTCCTGAACATCGGTTACGCCGAGTCCGGCCCCGCCGAGGGCCCCGTGGTGATACTCCTGCACGGCTGGCCGTACGACATCCACAGCTACGTCGACGTCGCACCCCTGCTGGCGGCGGAGGGCTACCGCGTCATCGTCCCGCACCTGCGCGGCCACGGCACGACGCGCTTCCGCTCCCCCAGGGCCTTCCGCAACGCCCAGCAGTCGGTGGTCGCGCTCGACGTCATCGCCCTGATGAACGCCCTGCGGATCGAGAAGGCGGTCCTCGCCGGCTACGACTGGGGCTCGCGGACCGCCGACATCATCGCCGCGGTCTGGCCGGAGCGCTGCAAGGCCCTGGTCTCCGTCACCGGTTACCTGATCACCAACCGCGAGGCGAACAAGCAGCCGCTGCCGCCCAAGGCGGAGTGGGCGTGGTGGTACCAGTACTACTTCTCGACCGAGCGCGGACGGCTCGGCCTGGAGGAGAACCGGCACGACCTCGCCCGGCTGGTCTGGCAGTTCAACTCCCCCACGTGGGAGTTCGACGACGCCACGTTCCGCCGCACCGCGGCGTCCTTCGAGAACCCGGATTACGTGGCCATCGTGCTCCACAACTACCGCTGGCGGCTGGGCCTCGAGAAGGGCGATCCGCGCTACGACCGCCTGGAGCGGCGCCTCGCCGCAGGCCCGATGATCGGGGTGCCCACCATCACCCTCGACGGCGAGGCCGACCCGTTCACCCCGGCCGGGGAGGGGGCCGCCTACCGCGCCAAGTTCTCGGGGAAGTACGCCCACCGCACGCTGAAGGGCATCGGGCACAACGTCCCCCAGGAAGCACCGGAGGCCTTCGCCGCGGCCGTCGTCGACGTCGACGCCTTCTGAAGAGCCGCGCCCACCGGCAGGGGGCGGGCGGCGGCGTGACCGCCCGTCACGGAGATCGGTTCGGGGCGGATCGGGAGCACGGCACCCTCGGAGCCGGGCGACCCGGTCCGCCCCTTTCCGCTCCCTCATCGGCCAGGACACCGCCGGCTGCATCCGGCTCGCGGGCGAGGCCGTACCCGGCGTAACCCTCCTCCGCGCGGCCGTTGGCGAGTCCCCCTCGGGTCCCGACAGCGGCACGGACACGGCCGTCGTCGGCACCCACCGCCCGCACCTCGCCGTCCCCCGCCAGGGTCCGCTGTCATCGGCGCCCACCCGTCGCGGTGGCGCGGTGCGCAGGCACGGCGTTCGCGGTGGCCTGGCAGGAACCCCCGGGAAGCAGGCCACCGCCCCCGGCCGCGGGGCGGACGAGGGCGGTAGGGCCGGCCGGCAGCCGTGCGATCAGCCGAAGGTGAAGGAGTAGGCGCTGAGTCCGGGCGAGAGCTTCAGCGTCAGGACGCCCTGCCGGGACGAACTCCCGGTCACCACACGGTGGATGCCGGGGGCGCCGGAGACGGTGAAGGTGCTGGTCCTCCCGTCCAGGGTCGCGGTGACGGTTCCCGTGCCGCCGACGTCGAGGTAGACGTCGCGGGCGAAGAAGTCCAGGGTGATCCCGGCGTTCCGCCCGCTGGTGATCGCCTCCTCGCCGGCGTCCCAGGCCCCGGTCAGGGCGGCCTGTCCCGGCAGGAGCGTCTCCGGGCGGCGGAACTCACCGGTCCCCGTGGCCACGGGTCCGTTCACCACCGCCGCGCTGCGGCCCGCCCCCAGCGGGATCTCCGGGGTCTGCCTCCCGTCGGTCGGGGTGTCGTCGGGTACGTCGGTGGGGGGCGGCAGCGCGGTGCCGGGGCGCGCGTCGGTGAGCAGCCGCCGGATCAGCGACTCGGTGCCGCCGTAACCGCCCTCGCCCACGGCGACGTGCCGGACCCTGCCCCGGGCGTCGATCAGGTACTGGGTGGGCCAGGCCTGGTTGCCGAAGTTGTCCCAGGTCGCATAGGAGTTGTCCAGGGCCACCGGGTAGTCGACGCCGAGCCGCCGGGCGCCCGCCGCGACGTTGCCGGGGACGCGCTCGAAGGCGTACTCGGGGGTGTGCACGCCGATCACCACGAGGCCGTCGGACCGGTAGTTCCCGTACCAGGCGTCGACGTGCTCGATGGCGCGCTGGCAGTTGATGCAGGAGTAGGCCCAGAAGTCGACGAGGACGACCTTGCCGGCCAGTGACTCCTTCGTCAGCGGTGCGTTCCCCGGGGTGTTGAGCCACTGCTGGATCCCCGAGATCTCCGGCGCCGCGCCGCAGTCCAGGAGGACGGAGGCCGGTTCCTCCGCGCAGGAGCGCAGCTCCCGTGAGCCGGACGGGCCGTGCCCACCGGGGAGCCCGGGGCCGGCGATCGCGTCGTTGATGCGCGAGGTGTAGTCGGGGACGGCACGCTGCACGACGTCGGTGAGGTTGAAGGTGAGGCCGAAGGCCAGGACGACGAAGGTCAGTCCGGCGGCGAACCGCACCCCCCGCTGCCGTTCGCGGAACGCGCGCACCCGCTCGCCGACCCTGCGGCCTGCGAGCGCGAAGAAGAGCAGCGGCACCGCCGTGCCGACGGCGAAGGCGACGGCGAGCACGACCGTCCCCGCGCCGATCCGGTGCGTGGCGCCGGCGACGGCGATCGCCGCCAGGACGGGCCCGGCGCAGGGCACGTAGACCGTGCCGAGAACGAGTCCCAGGAGGAAGCCGCCGCGTCCGCCACCGACCCGCCGCTGCCCGATACGTGCGAACGGGCGCTCCAGCAGGTCCTGCACCGCGGGGAACATCATGGCCACGCCGAGCAGGAGAAGCACCCCGAGTCCCACCCACCGCAGGATGTCCGGGGGCACCGGCAGGGCACCGAGCACGAGGGTGCCGAACAGCGTGATGAGGCTGAAGCTGACGACCAGCCCGGCCATCACCGCGTACGGCCGGCTCCTGCGCGCCGGTTCGGCCGCCTGCCCGGACGCCGGGACCCCTCCCGAGAGGAAGACCAGGGGCAGGACGGGGAGCACGCACGGGGAGACGGCGGTGACGAATCCGCCGACCAGTCCGATGAGCAGCAGCGTGAGCAAGACGACCTCCGGACGGAGCCCTCACGGACGGCCCCGGGGGGACGGCGTCGTGCCGGGGCCCGTGGCCCCGGCACGACGCGGACGGACGGTGCCGCCGCGGGTGGGCGGCGGCGGGTACGGCGTCAGACGACGGTGGCCTCGACGGTCACCGGGATGGCGAGCGCCTTGGAGTAGGGGCAGATCTGGTGGGCGCCCGCACCGAGTTCGTCGGCGGTCTTCTGGTCCACGCCGCCGACCTCCAGGTGCAGCACGGCGCTCAGGCCGTAGTCGCCCTGTTCGTGCCGGTGGTGGAGGGTGACCTCGGCGACGACGGCCACGTCGGGCACGCGCACCTTGCGCTGCGCCGCGGTGATCTTCACCGCGCCCAGGAAGCACGAGGCCCATCCCGCGGCGAGCAACTGCTCGGGGTTGGTCGCCCCGCCGTTGCCGCCGAACTCCTCCGGGACGGCGAGGGTCAGGTCCAGGTGCCCGTCGCTGGACGCCGCCCGGCCTCCGTTGCGGCCCTCGCCGGTGGCGGTGACGACGGCGGTGTAGTGCGTCTCGGTCACGATCATGCCTCTCTCGCGCGTCCCGGGCCGGTCGGCCCAGCGGATCACCTGTCCGGGTGGTGCGACTGTCGCAGAACCTTTCATCACCTGTCAAACAGGTGACGCACTACGTCCCCTTGCCGCCCACCCCGCGACCCGTGAGGTGAATCACTTCCTTGACAGGTGACGAAATGGGGGACATCGTCAACGGGAACGACACCCTTCGGCGGAGGAGACGACGCGATGCCGCCCACGCAACACAAGACCCCCGATGCCGCCGCGGCGGCGCGCAGGGCCCGGTTCGGCAAGCTGCCGGAGCGCGTCCGGCCCGAACAGATGGTCCAGGAGAGCCCGGCCACGGCACCCGACCCGGCCCGGGACGTGTACACCGCCGACGACTGGCTCGTCCGCTACTGCCTGTGAACCCCACCGGCTCCGCCGGCCGAGCAACGGAGGTCTCCCCCGTGCGCATCCCCAAGCCGCTCCTGGCGGCATCCCTGACGGTGCTCGCGGCAGCCGTGAGCGTCGCCTGCTTCGCCCAGGTCGTCTGACCGCCCCGCCCCCATCGCCACCACGCCGGCCCGCCCCGACCACCGTCGGGAGCGGGCCGGCGCCGTCGCACCCGGGGTGCGGCCGGAGCCGGCCACGCTTGACGCATGTGAGACGACCGGTCATATTGGTTCTTCGGTGCAGGCCCGCCCGTCGCTCCGGCGTGACGGGCGCGGCCTGCGCCGCGGCCCGGCGGCGCCGCCCTCGCGGCGGCGCCCGCCCCCGGCCACCCCCACCCCACCGGTCGACCCGTCGAGGAGAACCATGTCCACGTACCGCGCATTCGAGGTCACAGGCGCCCGCAACTTCGAACTCGTCACCCGCGAGGTCGTCGCCCCGCCCGCCGGGCACGTGCGGCTGAGGGTGGAGACCTGCGGCGTCTGCCACTCCGACGCGCTCGCCGTGGAGGGCCTGCGGGCCGACCCGTCGCAGCCGGTCGTCCCCGGCCACGAGGTCGTCGGCGTCATCGACGCCGTCGGCGAGGGCGTGAGCGCCTGGCGCGTCGGCGACCGGGTGGGCGTCGGCTTCCTGGGCGGTCACTGCGGCGAGTGCACGTCCTGCCGACGCGGGGACTTCGTCAACTGCACCGACCAGCCGCAGACCGGCACCACCACCGACGGCGGTTACGCCGAGGTCCTCGTCACCCGCAGCAGCGGCCTGGTCCGGGTGCCGGACGAGCTCTCCCCCACCCTCGCCGCCCCGCTGCTGTGCGCCGGACTCACGACCTTCAGCGCCCTGCGCCGGCTGGACGCCCGCCCCGGCGCGCTCGTCGCGGTCCAGGGCATCGGCGGCCTCGGCCACCTGGGCCTCCAGTACGCCGCCCGGCTCGGCTACCGCGTCGCGGCCATCGCCCGCGGCCAGGAGAAGGAGAAGCTCGCCCTCGAACTCGGCGCGAGCCACTACATCGACAGCGCGGCACAGGACCCCGGAGCCGAGCTGCGCAAGCTGGGCGGCGCGGACGCCATCGTCGCCACCGCGGCGAACGGCACGTCGATGACGCCGCTGGTTCCCGGACTCGCCCCGCGCGGGCACATGGTCGTGGTCGGCGTCTCCATGGACCCGGTCTCCGTCGCCACGACCGACCTCGTCCTCGGTTCGCGCACCATCAGCGGGAGCCTGACCGGCTCCGCGATCGAGAACGAGGACAACCTCGAGTTCAGCTCGCGCTCCGGCATCCGCCCGATGGTCGAGACGATGCCGCTGTCGCGGGCGCCCGAGGCCTACGAGCGCATGATGTCCGGCAAGGCCCGCTTCCGGGTGGTCCTGGACGCGGCGGCCTGACCCGGCGGGCCGTGCCCTGCCGGGTGTATTTTTGACAGATCAGAGACGACTGGCCATATTGCGGTGCGGAGGTGGCACCATGGCCCGGCAGAGCATGCGCGAGGCGATCGTCGACGCGGCGGTCGCACAGTTCCACGCGAAGGGGTACAACGCCGCAGGGGTGAAGGACATCACGGACGCGGCCGGCGTTCCGAAGGGGTCGTTCTACAACCACTTCGACAGCAAGGAGTCGCTGGCCCTCGTCGCGCTCGACCGCTACGGCGCGGGCCGGCGGACGCACGAACTGTCGGAACCCGGCACCGCGCCGCTGGCGCGGCTGCGCGCGCACTTCGAGTTCCTGCGCGACGAGACCGTGGACGCGGACTTCACCCGGGGCTGCATGATCGGCAACTTCGGCGCCGAGATCGCCGACCACAGCGAGACGATCCGCGCGGGGGTCCGTGCGTCCCTCGGCCAGTGGGCCTCGTCGATCTCCGGCGCGCTCGCCGAGGCACAGCAGGCCGGCGAGCTGCGGGCGGACCTCGACACGGAGCGGACGGCCCGGTTCATCCTCAACACCTGGGAGGGCACGCTGATCGCCGCGCGTTCCGGCCGCTCGGGCGAGGCCTTCGACGACTTCTTCGAAACGGTCTTCGGAACGCTGCTCGCACCGCCGCCGCCCCCGGCGGCATGACCGACCGGTGCCCGGACGCCCCACGGCGACCGGGCACCGCGCGGACGACCGATGTGCCGTCCAGCCCCTCGAGAGCACGGTCGCGCACCCGCAGCCCGTCGCCCTGCACCCGGTGCGGCCAGGTCACAATGGTGACCCCGCGCGACGTGGCCGGAGGGCGGACGACCATGGGCGTGATCGACACCGCGGCCAAGGAGGCCATGGTGGCCCGGTTCCTCCGCGACCATCCGGACGCGGGCGGGGACGGTGCGGCGCATCCCGCGCTGCGCGGCTGCGCCGAAGTGCCGTGGGCCGGCTTCCCCGGCTGCCCCGGCGGACTCCCGGCCGTCCTCCACGCGCTGCTCGACGAAAGTGCCGCCCCCGAGGCCGCGCGGGTGCTCACCAACGTCCTGATGGACGGTGTCGTGCGGATGGGCGCCGCGATGGCGGCCGCCCTGCCGTTCGTGATCCGTCTTGCCGCGGACCCGGAGGTCCCGGTGAGGTCCGCGCTGGTCGACCTCGTCGCCGTCGCGGCCGGGCTCGCCCGGCCGGTCGACCCGGGGAACGAGCGCGCGGTGCTCCTCCGGGGGCCGGACGGCGATCACCCGGAACGCGCGCAGTGCCGGGCCGTGCTCGACGCGCACGGCGCCCTGGTCCGCACGCTGCCCGGCGACGACGCTCCGCCCGCCTGACGGCGAACCCGGCCCGCACGGGCTTGGCGCCCCTCAAGTGGGCCGGGTCCGGTGCCGGTTGGGGCGCGGGAGCGACTGCGGCACCCATGGCTCGGGCCACAACCCCTCGATTGGCCCTGGCCGGTGGCGCCCGGGCCTCCGTACGCTCGCGGGCATGCGGATTCGTATCGTCGACGCCTTCACCGACCGCCCCTTCGCCGGCAATCCCGCGGGCGTCCTGCTGCTGGACGCCGACGCCTTCCCCGACGACGGCTGGCTCCAGCGGGTGGCCGCCGAGGTCAACCTCTCCGAGACCGCCTTCGCCCACCCCACGCCGGGCGCCCAGGACGCGGACTGGGCCCTGCGCTGGTTCACCCCCAAAGCCGAGGTGAACATGTGCGGGCACGCCACCCTCGCCACCGCGCACATCCTCCACAGCACGGGCGCCGCCCGCGGTCCGGTGCGGTTCGGCGCCCGCTGCGGCATCCTCACGACGACGGCCGACGACGACGGCACCATCACCATGGACTTCCCCGTAGCCCCGCTGACCTCGGTCGTCGTCACCGACGACATCGGCGCCGCGATCGGCGCCGACGTGCTGTCGGTGCACGAGACCGGCGACGACGTGGGCGACCTGCTGGTGGAGGTCGTCGACGAGAAGACCGTGCGGGCGCTCACCCCCGATGTCGCCGCCGTCGCCGCGCTGCCGTCCAAGCGCGGGCTCATCGTCACGGCCGCCGCCGAGTCCCCGGCGACGACCGGCTACGACTTCGTCTCGCGCGGCTTCTTCCCCGCCGTCGGCATCGACGAGGACCCGGTGACCGGCAGCGCCCACACCGCCCTGGCGCCGTTCTGGTCGCGGCGTCTGGGCCGCGACGAGCTCACCGGGTTGCAGGCCTCGGCGCGTTCGGGCCTGGTGCGGACGGTGCTGCGCGGTGACCGCGTGCGGCTCAGCGGCCGTGCCGTCACCGTGATCGACGGCGAGCTGCACGCCCACCCGTAGAGGGGCCTCACGCGGTCGGCAGCCAGCCGACCTTCCCGGCGAGCAGCGCGTAGCCCACGAAGGCCACGATGTCGATCAGCGCGTGGGCCGCCACCAGCGGCCCCACCCGGCCCCAGCGCCGGTAGAGCAGGACGAAGACGACGCCCATCGCCATGTTCCCGATGAGCCCGCCGATGCCCTGGTAGAGGTGGTAGGAGCCGCGCAGCACGCTGCTGGCCACCAGCGCGCCGACCGGTGTCCAGCCCAACTGGCCCAGTCTGCGCAGCAGGTAGCCGACGACGACGACCTCCTCGAGCACCGCGTTCTGGACCGCGGAGGCGATCAGCACGGGGATCTTCCACCAGACGTCGGGCAGCGACTCCGGCACGACCGTCAGGTTGAACCCGGAGGCGCGCGCGCCCAGGTAGAACAGCAGCCCGGTGCCGCCGATGGCCGCGGCCACCGCGGCGCCGCGCAGCAGGTCGGTCCGCGGGCGGCGCAGGTCGAAGCCGATGGCCGGCATACCCGTGCCCTCGCGGGCCAGCAGGTGGGCGACGAGCGCGACCGGGACGAGCGCGGTGGCGACACCGAACAGCTGCCAGGCCAGGTCCAGCCACGGACGGCCCGGCGCCTGCGAGCCGACGAGGGTGGCCGCCTGGTCCTTGAGCCCGCCGGGCTTGGTCAGCGAACCGATGAAGCTGATCAGCGCCGCGAGCGCGCTCGCCCCGAGCGACAGCGCGAGCACCAGCAGGGTCTCGCTGCGCAGCGCGCGCGGGCCGAGCCGCTCCACCGACCCGGCCCCGGACCCGCCCGGCTCCGCCGCGTTCCTGTCCACAGATGCCTCCACCAGCGCCATCCTGCCTCATCGGCGGGGCGGCACGGGCGGCGGCTCAGCGTTCCAGGGGCCACTCGTGCACGGGGGCGCCGGTGTGCATCAGCTCGCAGTAGCGCAGGGTCATCGCGGCCAGCGCCCGCTGCCGGTCCAGTCCGCGGTCCAGCTCCTGGTGGAAGGCGACGGCCTGCCACTCGGCGCCGTTCGTGCGCTTGCGGCAGCGGCCCTCGATGATGCCGAGGTAGTGGTCCCGGTCCACCGGGTCGATGCCCCACGCGTCCAGTCCGGCGGCCGCCATCGGGAGCAGTTCGTCCAGGACGAGTTCGACGGCCCCGATCTCCACGAGGCCGTTGCCGCGTCCCGGCCGGGGCCAGGTGAACACCGCGTCGATGCCGTACCGGCACGCGGCGTCGAAGTTCGCCGCGGCGGCGGCGAACGGCAGCCTGCTCCACACCGGGCGCGACGCCTCGGCGAGGGAGCGGACGAGCCCGTAGTAGAAGGCGGTGTTGGCGAGCACGTCGGCGACGGTGGGCCCGGCGGGCATCACGCGGTTCTCCACCCGCAGGTGCGGCACGCCGTCGACGACCGCGTACACCGGGCGGTTCCACCGGTAGATCGTGCCGTTGTGCAGGGTGAGTTCCTTCAGCTGCGGCACCCCGCCCTCGTCGAGCACGTGCAGCGGGTCCTCGTCCTCACATATGGGCAGCAGGGAGGGGAAGTAGCGCACGTTCTCGGCGAAGAGGTCGTACGCGGAGTCGATCCAGCGCTCGCCGAACCAGGTCAGCGGGCGCACGCCCTGGGCCCGGTGCTCCTCGGGGCGGGTGTCGGTGGCCTGCTGGAACAGCGTGGGGCGGGTCTCCCGCCACAGCTCACGGCCGAACAAGAAAGGCGAGTTGGCGCCGAGCGCGACCTGTGGGCCGGCCACCACCTGCGCTGCGTTCCACACCGCGGCGAACCGCGCGGGGGTGACCTGCAGGTGCATCTGCATCGAGGTGCACGCGGCCTCCGGGGCGATCGAGCCGGAGACGCAGGTCAGCCGCTCCACCCCCGAGATGTCCAGGGTGATGTCCTCGCCGCGGGCGGCGAGGATGCGGTCGTTGAGCAGCATGTAGCGGTCGACGCGGGAGAGGTTGGCACCGACCAGGTCCTGCGCGCCGAGGGTGGGCAGGATTCCCACCATCACGATGCGGGCGCCGACCTCGCGGGCCTTTCCCTCGGCATATCCCAGGCCCATGCGCAACTCTTCTGCGAGCCGGTCCAGGACCCGGCCGGAAAGCCGGTGCGGGGCGATGTTCACTTCAATGTTGAACTGTGCGAGCTCGGTCTGGAAATCACGGCTCGCGATGCGCTCGAGGACCTCCTCGTTCATCATGCGCGGCAGCCCGTCGCGGTCGGTGAGATTGAGTTCGATCTCCAGCCCCATCAGATTGCGGGGGCGGTCGAATCGCTTCTCCTCCAGCAGTCGCTCCAACCCCAGCAGGCACTGCTTCAGCTTCCTGCGGTAGCGCTGGCGGTCGGCCAGGTCGAACCCCGTGGCCGCGACCTTTTCCCCCATCGGAGGTCCTTCCTCGAGTGGGCCGTGATCACATCATGCCCAGCCCTGAGATCGATAAGGCCCCCGGCGCCTGCGCTGAGCCGCTAAGCTGGCCACGAGCACCGTCTCGCGGCACATTCCGCGGGCATGGACGGAATTCACATGCCGTCGGCGGCAGTGTCGTGAAAAACACCGATGAGATTCAGCCATCCGCAGTAACGCGGAAAGCGCAGTTCACGGCGTGGGCGACGGCGCAATTGGGGAGCTATTACCTGCCCAGGGTGACCTGGAAGCGCCTTGCCCGTAATATCACTGACGGCTAGATGAAACACTGCGCGAACACTCCTCGTATATCCTTCGTTCACAGGCAGAGCCTCCGCGACCCGCCGCGCGCCCGCGACGCATCCGGCCACGGGAAGGGATCCGCATGCCCACGCTGATTCCGTACGTCGCCGCCCCCGCGCGCCCCGCGGATCCGGGCTGTCCCGGCCTGCCGCCGCTTCGTCTGCTCCATCGCTGACAGTGCTGTCCGCGCCCCGTCGAACACCCCCCGTGTCTCCTCATGAGAGGCCGCCCACCATGCCGCTGCAGGTAGCCCCAGCCCCCGCTCCCGCCCTGCGGAGCGTTCTCGCCGCCCTGAGCTCCCCCACCGCCGTCCGTGAGGCCCGCACCCCCTCACTGCGCAACGCCACGGGGCCCCTGGTCGCCGAGCATCCGCTCCCCCTGCACGTCCTCGACCCCGTGATCACCGAACCGGGAGGACTGCCTCGGGCGCGACTGACCGGCTGGCGCTTCCACATCCGTACCGGCGACAAGGTGGCCGCCGCGGGCGAGACCGTGGACACCCCGGACGGCTGGGCGTTCTCGCACTTCTGCGAGGGCCCCTACCTGGCCTCCACCGAGCGCGCGCTGCGCCAGGCCGACGCGCTCACCACCCCCTACCAGCCGCACCTGCTCTCGGTACCGGGGCTCTACATGCTGACGCTGTGGCTGCACGGGGACGTCACAGCGGACGCGGGCACGGCCCAGCCGGCCCCTTCCGACCTGCTGATCCCGCTGGCGCCGGCCCCGCCGGGGATCGCCGCGCACCGCATGCACCGGCTCTCCGACCTGGTGCCGGTGCTCACCCTGCGGCTGGCTCCGCCACCCCTGCTCGGCACCACCGCCTGAGGCTCCCGGCTGGGGCGACCCGCACACGCCTCCGTGACCGTCCGGTCACGGAGGCGTTGCATTGTCCGGGCAACCGCCCGCGAGAGTGAATGCGTCCCCAACTAACGAGGACAGCTCACGCGAAATCCCTGCGGAAATCCCTCAGTAGAGCAACACTGGGACCGACCGACTGAACGGGGGAGCGGCATGACTGAGGTTCCTACCCAAGGCAGCCGTACTTCACACCACTCGCAGCGAAAGACGTCGTCCATGTGCCCGCACCAGCCGCATTGTCCGTCCGCCGGCAGCCCCGACCGCGAGGCCGCCCACATCATGGCCAGCCACCCCGAGCAGGGCTGGAGCCTGCTGTGCAACGGCGTCCTGCTCTTCGAGGACACCGGTGAGCTCCTCCCCGACGGGCAGATCATCGCCCCGCACCGCCCGCTCGGCAGCGAGCACATCGTCACGGCGGCCTGACCCGGGCCGGGAACGACACAGGGCCGACCCCGCTGGAGCAGCGGGGCCGACCCTTGAGCGCGTCAGGCGCCCTTACGCGTCGTACTCGTCCAGCGGGGGGCAGGAGCAGACCAGGTTGCGGTCGCCGAAGGCGCCGTCGATGCGGCGGACCGGCGGCCAGTACTTGTCCGCGGCCGACACGCCGGACGGGAAGACCGCCTCCTCACGGGAGTACGGGTGCTCCCAGTCGCCGCCCAGCGCCGCCGCCGTGTGCGGGGCGTTGCGCAGCGGGTTGTCCTGCGCGGGCCACTCCCCCGAGCCGACCCGCTCGATCTCGGCGCGGATCGCGATCATCGTGTCGCAGAAGCGGTCCAGCTCCGCGAGGTCCTCGCTCTCCGTCGGCTCGATCATCAGCGTCCCGGCCACCGGGAACGACATCGTCGGCGCGTGGAAGCCGTAGTCGATCAGGCGCTTGGCGACGTCGTCGACCGTCACGCCCGTCTCCTTGGTCAGCGGGCGCAGGTCGATGATGCACTCGTGCGCGACGAGACCGCCGGGACCCGTGTAGAGCACCGGGAAGTGCGGCTCCAGGCGCTTGGCCACGTAGTTCGCGCTGAGCACCGCCACCTGGGTGGCGCGCTTGAGGCCCTCGCCGCCCATGAGCCGTACGTACGCCCAGGAGATCGGCAGGATGCCGGCCGAGCCCCAGGGGGCGGCCGAGATCGGGCCGACGCCCGTCTCCGGGCCGGCGGACGGCTGGAGCGGGTGGTTCGGCAGGTACGGGGCGAGGTGGGCGCGGACCGCGACCGGACCGACGCCGGGGCCGCCGCCGCCGTGCGGGATGCAGAAGGTCTTGTGCAGGTTCAGGTGCGACACGTCGCCGCCGAAGTGGCCGGGCTTCGCCAGGCCCACCAGGGCGTTGAGGTTCGCGCCGTCCACGTAGACCTGGCCGCCCGCGTCGTGCACCGCGGCGCAGATGTCGCCGATGTGCTCCTCGAAGACGCCGTGCGTGGAGGGGTAGGTGACCATGAGCACGGCGAGCTCGTCGCGGTACTGCTCGATCTTGGCGCGCAGGTCCTCGACGTCGACCTCGCCGTCGCCCGCGGTCTTCACGACGACGACCCTCATGCCGGCCATCACGGCGCTGGCGGCGTTGGTGCCGTGCGCGGAGGACGGGATGAGGCACACGGTGCGCTGGGCGTCACCGTTGGCGCGGTGGTACGCGCGGACGGCCAGCAGGCCGGCGAGCTCACCCTGGGAGCCGGCGTTCGGCTGGAGGCTGACCTTGTCGTAGCCGGTGACCTCGGCGAGGCGCTCCTCCAGCTCACGGATGAGCGTCAGGTAGCCCTCGGCCTGGTCGGCGGGCGCGAAGGGGTGGAGCGCGCCGAACTCGGGCCAGGTGACCGGCTCCATCTCGGTGGTCGCGTTGAGCTTCATGGTGCAGGAGCCCAGCGGGATCATGCCGCGGTCCAGCGCGTAGTCGCGGTCGGCGAGGCGGCGCAGGTAGCGCAGCATCGCGGTCTCGGAGCGGTGCTGGTGGAAGACCGGGTGGGTCAGGTAGTCCACGCCGCGGGTCAGACCGGCGGGCAGCGCGTCCCCGGTGGTCGCGTCCAGGGCCTCGACGTCGGCGCCGGTGACGCGGAAGGCGTCCCAGACCGCGGCGAGGTCGGCGCGGCCGGTGGTCTCGTCGCAGGCGATGCCGACCAGGTCGGCGTCGACCTGGCGCAGGTTCACGCCGGCCTCGCGGGCGGCGGCCACGACCTCGGCGGCACGGCCGGGCACGCGGGCGGTGACGGTGTCGAAGAAGGCTTCGGTGGTCACCTCGACACCGCCGGCGCGCAGGCCCGCGGCGAGGACCGAGGCGTAGCGGTGGGTGCGGCGGGCGATCTGCGCCAGGCCCTCCGGGCCGTGGTAGACCGCGTACATGCCGGCCATGACGGCGAGCAGCACCTGCGCGGTGCAGATGTTGCTGGTGGCCTTCTCGCGGCGGATGTGCTGCTCACGGGTCTGCAGGGCCAGACGGTAGGCCCTGTCGCCGTCGGCGTCGACGGAGACGCCGACAAGGCGGCCCGGGAGGCTGCGGGCGTACGCGTCACGGACGGCCATGTAACCGGCGTGCGGGCCGCCGAAGCCCATGGGCACACCGAAGCGCTGGGTGGTGCCGACCGCGATGTCCGCGCCGAGCTCGCCAGGGGAGGTGAGAACGGTCAGGGCCAGCAGGTCGGCGGCGACGGTGACGATCGCGCCGAGCCCGTGGGCCTGCTCCACGAGCGGCTTGAGGTCGCGCACGGCACCGGAGGCCCCCGGGTACTGCAGCAGCACGCCGAAGACGCCGCGCTCGGCGATCTCCGCCGGGATGCCCTCGCTGAGGTCGGCGACGACGACCTCGACGCCGGTCGGCTCGGCGCGGGTCTCGATCACGGCGACGGTCTGCGCGAAGGTGTCGGCGTCGATCAGGAAGACGCCGTCCTTGACCTTGCCGACCCGGCGGGCCAGGGCCATGGCCTCGGCGGCCGCGGTGCTCTCGTCGAGCAGCGAGGCGCCGGAGGTGGACAGCCCGGTGAGGTCCGCGACGACCGTCTGGAAGTTCAGCAGGGCCTCCAGGCGGCCCTGGGAGATCTCCGGCTGGTAGGGCGTGTACGCCGTGTACCAGGCGGGGTTCTCCATGACGTTGCGCAGGATGACCGGCGGGGTGAAGGTGCCGTAGTAGCCGAGGCCGATCATGGGGCGCAGCACCTGGTTGCGGTCGGCGAGCGAGCGCAGCTCGGCGAGGACCTCGGGCTCGGTGCGGGCGTCGGACAGACCGAGCGCCTCGGCGCTCTTGATGGTGTCCGGCACGGCGGCGGCGGTCAGCTCGTCCAGCGAGCCGTAGCCGACCTGCGCGAGCATCTTGGCCTGCGCACCGGCGTCGGGCCCGATGTGGCGCTGCTCGAAGGGGATGCCGCGCTCCAGCTCGGAGAGTGGGATGCGGTTGGCGGTCATCTGCGGAGGCCTCCTGGTCTGACGCGACACGGCCTCCCCCTCTGTCATCTGAACCTGAGAGCTTCACCGTCCCGCAGGTGCCGGGACGGCTTTCACCGTCGGTGAGGAAGCGGCCGCGCACGCGGTGTGCCGCCCTTCCTGCTTTCCAGAGTGACCTCACCCATGCGGTACGGATGCCTGAGAGATTCCGGGGAGGGTTTGCTCCTTCGGCGCCCGGCGGACGGTTCCCCGCGTCGCCAGGACTCTCCCGCAAGGGGTCAGCAGCCGCTGTCAGCGTACCAGCGCGGTCCGGGGACGGGTCATGTGACAGCCGCCACCTTTCGTGTCTAAATAGGATTAATCGCGACCAGTTGGAGGGACCGTGCAGACCGGTATCGATCCGCGCAGCCTCATCGGGCGCAGGGCCTTCGACCGCAACGGGATGAAGATCGGCACGGTCGACGAGGTGTACCTCGACGACGCCACCGGAGAGCCCGAATGGGCCGCGGTGCGCACCGGCCTGTTCAGCCGCGACGCCTTCGTGCCGCTGGAACCGAGCGAGTTCACCGGGGAGGAGCTGCGCGTGCCGTTCGACAAGGCACTGATCAAGGACGCCCCGGACTTCGGCGTGGGCCGGCACCTCTCCCCCGAGCAGGAGCTGCAGCTCTACCACCACTACGGCATGAGCGGGCCTTCGCTGTCCGGCCCGGTGCCGGAGCCCCCGCCGGACCACGACTTCGGCAAGCTGGCCGGCGACGCCTGACGCGGGAGCCCCCGCAGGCCCGGTAACACCAGCGGGAGCGGTTCGGATGGCTCGAGTTCCGGGTCGGTCACCGCGAAGGTGCGCACCCGCCCCGGCACCGGCGAGCCCGGCTCCTCGAAGCGGACGGTGACCCTCCCGACCCCGCTGCCCTGTACCCACCCCGCGCCGTGCTCGGTGTGCCGCACGTCCTGGCCCGGCACCCAGCGCCGCTCCGCCGGCTCCGGCTCCCGGGCTTCCTCCACGGGCCGCCCGTCAGCCCCCTCGGACGGGGCGGACTCCTCGCCCGCCGCCTCCTCCTCCCGTTCGGCCGCCTGGGCGAACAGGTCCTCCTGCGTGAAGTCCGCGAGCCCCGCGACACCGACCCCGAGCAGGCGTACGCCGCCGGTGATCTCGACGGCCTCCAGCAACCGCGCCGCGGTCTCCCGCACCACCGCGAGGTCGTCGGTCGGGGCGCGCAGGGTCTCCGATCGGGTCAGCGTCGTGAAGTCGTACCGCCGCACCTTCAGCACCACCGTGCGGCCCGAGCGGCCCGCCGTGCGCAGCCTGCGCACGCAGCGGTCGGCCAGCCGGTCCACCTCGAGCCGGACCCGGACGCGGTCGGTGAGGTCGACGTCGAAGGTGTCCTCGACCGAGACCGACTTGCTCTCGCGGTCGGCGACCACGGGCCGCTCGTCGATCCCCAGGGCCATCCCGTGCACATGGGCGCCGTGCGCCTTGCCGAGCAGCCGCACCAGCTCGGCCTCCCCCGCCTCCACGACCTCGCCGACCGTGAGGATGCCGGCCCGCCTCAGGTGCTCCGCCGTCGCGGGCCCGACGCCCGGCAGCGTACGCACCTGCATGGGGGCCAGCAGCTCGCGCTCGGTGCCGGGCTCGATGACGACCAGCCCGTCGGGCTTGGCCTGCTCCGAGGCGATCTTGGCGAGCAGCTTGGAGCCCGCGAGCCCCACCGAGCCGGTGACCCCGGTGGCCGCCCGGATGTCCGCCCGCAGCCGCTCCCCCACCGCGCGCGGGTCGTCCGCGATCCCGCCCGCCTCCAGGTCCACGAAGGCCTCGTCGAGGCTGAGCGGCTCGACCAGCGGCGACAGCCGTGACAGCAGTTCCATGACGATGTCGCTGATCTGCCGGTAGACGGCGAAGCGCGGCACGAGGTACGCCGCGTTCGGGCACAGCCGGCGCGCGTGGGCCATCGCCATGGCCGAGTGCACCCCGTGCACCCGGGCCTCGTACGAGGCGGTCGCGACCACCCCGCGCGGCCCGAGACCCCCCACGACGACCGGCTTCCCCCGCAGACTCGGCTTCGCGGCCTGCTCGACGGCGGCGAAGAACGCGTCCATGTCCAGGTGGAGGATGGTCGGCGCGCTTCTCACAGTCACCGATGGTGCCCCACGGGTCCGACATCCGCCGTACGCCTGTACGGCGGACGGGTGGGCCGCGGTCCGATCCGCGCGGTTCGGCCCGGTTCAGCCCGCGCGGT
The DNA here is from genome assembly GCF_033792725.1 of Streptomyces sp. PA03-5A. Lineage (NCBI taxonomy): Bacteria > Bacillati > Actinomycetota > Actinomycetes > Kitasatosporales > Streptomycetaceae > Streptomyces > Streptomyces sp. PA03-5A. The sequence continues at coordinate 224,181 of NZ_JARAVL010000011.1, forward strand.
TGCGGCGCCGCGCCAGCTCGTCGCCCGGATTGTGGCCGACCACGGTCTCCCCGGTGTCGACGCGCTCGGAGTGCAGCTGCGACAGGGCGCCCTCGACGTCCCGCCACACCACGCCCACGGCGATCCCGAAGATCCCCTGACCGCCCTGGAGGAGGTCGACGACCTCGTCCGGGGAGGTGCACTCGTACACCGTCGCGCCGTCGCTCATCAGCGTCATGCGGGTGAGTTCGGCTGGCGCGCTCGACCGCAGGTGCTGCACGGCGGTGCGGATGTTCTGCAGGGACACCCCCGTGTCGAGGAGCCGCTTGACGATCTTGAGGACCACGACGTCCCGGAAGCTGTACAGCCGCTGCGTCCCCGAGCCGTACGCGGGGCGGATGCTGGGCTCCACGAGCCCGGTACGCGCCCAGTAGTCCAGCTGGCGATACGTGATGCCGGTCGCCGCGCAGGCGGTGGGCCCGCGGTAGCCGACCCGTTCACCGGCCCCCTCCGGCTGCTGTCCCGAGGTGTCGCCCGAACCCCCTCCGGGGGGCGTCGCGGCGTTGCGGGCCAAGGCCCCGCGCATCGGATACGGGCCGCCAAAGGCCGTACCGTCGCCGGTGCTTCTCACGCCGACCTCCCGTCCCTTCGCACCCCTCAGGGCACGCGCACGTGCCATCGGGACTTTCCTCCTCGACGGTAGGCAGTCACTCCGGGTGCGTCAACGATCGCCACGCTCGGCACGCCGAGTGATATCAACCCCAGAGGTGGTTTCCCGTGTCCATGGTGGGGGTAGGGCTGGACGAATGGCCTTCGCGGGCCCTATTGACTGCTGGTTCCGAAGTCCTCCGGCGAGATCTGGTCGAGGAACTCGCGGAACTTCTCGACCTCGTCCTCCTGCTCGTCGGGAATGGCGATGCCGGCGTCGTCCAGCACCCCGTCGCTACCGTAGATGGGGGTTCCGGTGCGCAGCGCGAGCGCTATGGCATCCGAGGGACGGGCGCTCACCTCGACGCCACTGGCGAACACCAGCTCGGCGTAGAAGACGCCGTCGCGCAGGTCGGTGATCCGGACCTCGGTCAGCGTCTGACCGACGGCCTCGAGCACGTCCTTGAACAGATCATGGGTCAGCGGCCGCGCGGGCGTCATGCCCTGCTGCGCGAAAGCGATGGCGGTGGCCTCCCCCGGCCCGATCCAGATGGGCAGGTAGCGGTCGCCTCCCACTTCCCGCAGGAGCACAATCGGCTGGTTGGAGGGCATTTCGACCCGGACACCCACGACGTCGAGCTCGTTCACACAGCAACCCTAGGCCGTGCCCGGCAGGTTTGGGTAGTCGGGACGAGCCCGGCCGGTCACCGACCGGGCGTGTCCTGGCCAATGTCGCTCAGAAGAGCCGCACCCTCAGCGCGGACTGCACCAGCGCCGCGTGCAGCCGCACGGACAGCGCCGCCAGCTCCCGCGCGGTGGCCTCCGCGTGCGTCCTGGTCTGCGGATTGCGGTGCCTGCGCAGGGGCGCGACCACCTGCTCCACCAGACCGGCCTCACGATCGGCGGCCGCCTTGACCGCCCGCAGATGGCGCGGTTCGAGCCCGAAGCGGCCCAGATCGGCCACGATCTTGGCGATGTTCACCGTTTCGGCGTCGTAGTCACCGTCAGGACCGGCCTCCACCAGTCCGTACGCCTCCCACTGGGCGAGCTCGCCCGCTTCGGCCCCCGTGGCGGCCAGCAGTTCGTCCCTGCCGATGCGCAGCGCCGCGGGTGCCTCCCGCTCCACCGCGCCGACCTCGATCAGCTCCCGGGACTCCCCGGAGGACGGGACGGGCAGCGGCAGCGGCTCGCCGCGGTCGAGGGCGTCGAGGTGCTCGCGGATCACTTTCAGCGGAAGATAGTGGTCCCGCTGCATGCGCAGCACGTGCCCGAGCCGTTCCACGTCCCGGACGGTGAACTTCCGGTACCCGGAGGGCGTGCGTTGCGGCTCCACCAGCCCCTCCGCCTCCAGGAAGCGGATCTTGGAGATGGTGACCTCGGGGAACTCCTCCCGCAACTCGTTGAGCACCGCGCCGATGCTCAGCAGCCGGTCGTCCGCGGTGGCGGTGCCGTTGCCGGCACCGCCCGACGGTGTACGAAGCATGAACCTTCCCTCGCGGGGGTCAGGCGCCCCACTGGCTCGCGTAGAAGACCAGTCGGTACTTGCCGATCTGCACCTCGTCGCCACTGGACAGGGTCACCGAGTCGATCCGCTCGCGGTTGACGTAGGTGCCGTTGAGGCTGCCGACGTCGGAGACCGTGAAGGAACCGTCCTGAGCGCGCCGGAACTCCACGTGACGCCGCGAGACGGTGACGTCGTCCAGGAAGATGTCGCTCTCCGGGTGACGGCCGGCCGTCGTCAGTTCGCCGTCCAGGAGGAAGCGGCTCCCCGAGTTGGGACCACGGCGTACCACCAGCAGCGCGGAGCCCGGCGGCAGCGCGTCGACCGCGGCCTGGGCCTCCGGGGACAGCGCCGGCAGCACGGTCTGTCCCGTCGCCTCGGCCTCGTACGCCTCGATCCCGGAGATGGAGATCGTGGACGTGGTCTCGGAGGCACGCTCGGACGGCACCGCGGCACGCAGCGGCGCGCCACAGTTGGAGCAGAAGCGGCTCGCTTCCGCGTTCTGGAACCCGCACCGCGTACAGACCGGCAAGGACCCTCCACCCGTGCTAGAGGCTGATGGTTGCTGGAAACCTATGCGCCCCGCAGCCGCAGGGTCAACAGACACCGCACCATGAGCGCCCGAAATGTCACCGCCCGGAGCAGCGGTCCCGTCACGGAACAGCGGGCGCTCCTCGCCCGGTCCCTCATCCTGCGCGTGCCGCGGGGCGCGGTGACGCGCCGTGGGGCTGTCACCAGCCTGACGCGAACTCTTGCCGAACCACTTACCGAACAACTTCACGGGCGATTCCCCTTGAACGACACAGACCCGCCCGTGGGGCAGGACGAACCCTCAGTCACGACCGACACATAGTTTCCCTCACGCACCACCCCAGCGGTGCGGCGACCCCCCGCATTCTCCTGCCCTCCCCCGCAAACCCCACTCGCCCCCGCCTCACCGGGTCGACGACTGAGCGTAGTCAGGCTGCTCCGACGGCCGCAAGGCGTCGACAACGATCTTCTCCGATCGCGTCACATCCGCTGTGGCCTGCTCCTTCTCCAAAGTCTGTACCACGCCGCCCGGGATGTTCAGGGCGGGTTCAAGATCCTGTGGATTACCGATGACCTTGAAGCGGTAGGGCGCGCTGACCTTGTGCCCGTCGATCTGCACACCGCCCGACCCCTGGATGAAGTACGTGTCGGCGACGACCCGCACGTCGTTGATCTGGATCGCCTCCGCTCCCGCGGCGCGCAGCTCCTGCAGCGCGTCGAGCAGCATGTCGGCCTCGACGGCGTCCTGGGGGTCGTTGATCGTCAACGTGATGCCGGGACCCTCGACGGCGACCGTGCCGGCCAGCACCCCGAGCTGCTCCGCCTTCTGCTCGGTCTGCTTGCGGGCCTCCTCGGCCTGGTCCGAGCTGTTCTCCAGCTCGGTGCGCTGCTCCTCGAGGCGCCGCCGCTCATCGCCGAGCCGCTGCGAGCGGTTGTCCAGCTCGTCCAGGATGCGCACCAGGTCCTCCTGGCGGGCACCACGCAGCGCGCTGGTGTCGCTGGTCGAGCGGACCTGGATGGCCAGGCCCAGACCGAGGACGAACAGCAGCAGCGCGACGATCAACTGCGCCCGGGACACCCGCGGCGGCCACAGCCCCGCCTTGAGGCGTTGCCGGCCGCTCACGCCGGACGCCGTTCCCCGCCGATCCCCCGATTCCTGCTGCGGCTGCTGCCGACCGGGCGCGGATTGCCCCGCGTCCGACGGCCCTGCGGCCGGCACCGGTCCGGCCGCGGGCAGCTCCGGGCGCGCAGCGGGCCGCTCCCGCGCCGGCGGCTCGGCCCCGGCGGGCAGCTCGGGACGCGGCCGTTCCGGCCGGGAGGGCTCCGCGGGCCGCGGCGCCTCCGGCCGTTCCGGCGTCTGGTCGTTCTCGTCACTCATCGTGCTGTCACGCCCGGAAGACATGGCGGCGGATCGCCGCGGCGTTGGAGAAGATGCGGATGCCGAGGACGACGACCACACCCGTGGAGAGCTGCGCACCCACCCCCAGCTTGTCGCCCAGGAAGACGATCAGCGCGGCCACGACGACGTTGGACAGGAAGGAGACCACGAAGACCTTGTCGTCGAAGATCCCGTCGAGCATGGCCCGCAGACCGCCGAAGACGGCGTCGAGCGCGGCGACCACGGCGATCGGGAGGTAGGGCTCGACCACCGTCGGCACGACGGGGCGGACCACCAGGCCCACCACCACTCCAACGATCAGGCCCAGTACGGCGATCAATTCGTACCCTTCCCATTTCCGGATGCGCTCGACGACGGCCCGGCCGACGGGACCGGGGTCGCGGAGCGGATGATCAGGCTCGGAGCCGCGGGCAGTTCCAGCTTCTCCTTCTCGGAGATGCGTGCGCGGATCCCGTAGTTCTCCTGCAGGACGTGCAGGTACTGCCCGTCCGCACCGTCCTGGAAGGACGTGCTCAGCTTCTGCGGGTCCCCGATCGCCAGGATCGTGTAGGGCGGAACCAGCGGCCGGTTGTCGACCAGTATGGCGTCACCCGCGGCACGGATGGCCGACAACGACGTCAACCGCTGCCCGTTGATGGAGATGGCCTCCGCCCCCGCTGCCCACAGGCCGTTGACGACGCGCTGCATGTCCCGGTCGCGTACCCGGCCGGTGTCGGAGAAGTCACTGGTCGTACGCGGATCGCCACCGCCGCCCGACGAGGCCTCCTTGGCGTCGTTGACCTCCAGCTCGATGCCCGGCCCCGTGACCGGCGTCGCCCCGGCCAGGAGCGCCACGCGCTCCGCGTCACCGTCGCGGTCGTTGAGTGCCTGACGCTGCTTGGCCGCCACCTCGTCGCGCAGCCCGTCCACGCTCTTCTGCAGCTCGTCGGCGGTACGGGTCTCGGACTCGATGCGGTCGATGAGCTTCTGCCGCTCCTTGGCCAGCGTCGGGGCGGCCACCTGCGTCTGCGCCGCGCCTATGGTGACCACGACGCCGGCCAGCACCAGGCCCAGTGCGAGCACCAGCCGGCCCCGCAGCGTTGCGGGCAGACGGGACGTGCCCGTGGCGCCCCGGCGGGCGGCGGCCTCGGCGTACCCGTCGTCGAGACTGTGCTCCATGACGTTCGTCAGCAGCGACATGGAGGCGTCCGGGCGCCGGGTCACGGCCCTCCCAGGGGCGCTGCTCCGATCGGGGTGCTGCTGCGACATGCCGCACATCGTCGCATGTCCGTGCCACCGACCTCGAACGGGCCCCTCCCGACGCGCCGTTCGTCGCGTCGGGAGGGGCCCGTGAGCCGGTGCCGGAGCGGGATCAGCGGCCGGCGCTGTCCACGATCGACGACCACTCGTCGAGCAGTGCCTGCGCGGAGGCGTCGTCCGGCCCCTCCGCCCACAGGTGCGTGACCGCCTCGGCCGGGTCGGGCAGCACCATCACCCAGCGGCCGTCCGCCTCGACCACGCGCACGCCGTCGGTGGTGTCGACGTTGCGGTCCCCCGCCTCCTCGACCACCCGGCGCATGACCAGGCCCTTGACCGCCCACGGCGTCGCCAGGTCCCGCTTGAGGACGTGGGCACGGGGGATGCGGGCGTCGATCTGGCTCAGGGTGAGCTGGGTACGCGCCACCAGGCCGATCAGCCGCACGAAGGCCGCGGCGCCGTCGAAGACGCTGCTGAACTCCGGGATGATGATGCCGCCCTTGCCGTCACCGCCGAAGATGGTCGTGTCCTGCCGGCCGACCCGGGTGAGGTCGTCGGGCGAGGTCGTCGTCCAGTCCACCTGCGTCCCGTGGTACGCCGCGACCTGTTCGGCGATGCGGGTCGTCGTCACGGGGAGCGCCACCCGGCCGCTGCGCCGCTCGGCGGCGACCAGGTCGAGCATGACCAGCAGCGCCCGGTCGTCCTCGATGATCTTGCCGCGCTCGTCCACCAGCGACAGCCGCTCCCCGACCGGGTCGAAGCGCACGCCGAAGGCCGCCCGCGAGGACGCCACGATCTCCCCGAGCCGGACCAGGCCCGCGCGCCGGCCATCGGCCGTCTCGGTGGGCCTGGCCTCGTTGAGGCCGGGGTTGATCGTCAGCGAGTCCACCCCGAGCCGGCCGAGCAGGCTGGGCAGGACGAGTCCCGCGCTGCCGTTCGCGGCGTCGACCACGACCTTCAGCCCTGCCTCGGCGATGCCCGAGGTGTCCACGGCCCGCAGCAGCGCGCCCGTGTAGGAGTCGAAGACGCTCGCCGGGAAGTTCAGGTCGCCGATCTCGCCGGGGAACGCACGGCGGTACTCCTGGCGCGCGAACACACGGTCCAGCTTGCGCTGCCCCGCCGCCGACAGGTCGGCGCCGCGTTCGTCGAAGAACATGATGTCCACCGAGTCGGGGATGCCCGGACTCGTACGGATCATGATGCCGCCGGCGCTGCCGCGCGCGGTCTGCTGCCGCGCCACGGGCATCGGCACGTTCTCCAGGTCCCGTACGTCGATCGCGCTGGCCTGGAGCGCCGAGATCACCGCACGCTTCAGCGCACGGGCACCACGGGAGTGGTCACGGGCGGTCGTGACGGTGGCGCCCTTCTTGAGCGTCGTCGCGTACGCGCCCGCGAGGCGCACGGCGAGCTCCGGGGTGATCTCCACGTTCAGGATGCCGGAGACGCCCCGCGCGCCGAACAGGTTCGCCTGGCCCCTGGACTCCCAGATCACCGACGTGTTCACGAAGGCGCCGGCCTCGATGGTCTTGAACGGGTACACCCGGACGTCGCCCGCGATGATCGACTCCTCGCCGATCAGGCACTCGTCGCCGATGACCGCCCCGTCGTCGATCCGCGCCGCGCGCATGACGTCGGTGTTCTTGCCGATGACGCAGCCGCGCAGGTTGGTCTGCGGCCCGATGTAGACGTTGTCGTGGACGACGGCCTTGTGCAGGAAGGCACCGGACTTCACGACGACGTTGGAGCCGATCACCGTGTGCTCGCGCAGCTCGGCCCCGGCCTCGACCTTGGCGTAGTCACCGACGTACAGGGGACCGCGCAGCGTCGCGTCCGGGTGCACCTCCGCGCCCTCGGCGACCCAGACGCCGGGCGAGATCTCGAAGCCCTCGAGGTCGACGTCGACCTTGCCCTCCAGGACGTCGGCCTGCGCCTTGATGTAGCTCTCGTGGGTGCCGACGTCCTCCCAGTAGCCCTCGGCGATGTAGCCGTAGACGGGCTTGCCTTCCTTCATCAACTGCGGGAACACGTCACCGGACCAGTCCACCGAGACGTCGGGCTCGACGTAGTCGAAGACCTCCGGCTCCATGACGTAGATGCCGGTGTTCACCGTGTCCGAGAAGACCTGGCCCCAGGTCGGCTTCTCGAGGAAGCGCTCGACCTTGCCCTCCTCGTCGACGATGGTGATCCCGAACTCCAGGGGGTTGGGCACCCGGGTCAGGCAGACCGTGACCAGCGCGCCCTTCTCCTTGTGGAAGTTGATCAGCTCGGTCAGGTCGAAATCGGTCAGTGCGTCACCGGAGATCACCAGGAACGAATCGTCCTTGAGGGCGTCCTCGGCGTTCTTGACGCTGCCGGCGGTGCCGAGTGGCTTCTCCTCGTTCGCGTAGGTGAGGTCCATGCCGAGCTCTTCGCCGTCACCGAAGTAGTTCTTGACGAGCGAGGCGAGGAACTGCACGGTCACCACGGTCTCGGTCAGACCGTGCCGCTTGAGCAGCTTGAGCACGTGCTGCATGATCGGCTGATTCACGACCGGCAGCAGCGGCTTGGGCATGCTCGAGGTCATCGGGCGAAGGCGTGTTCCTTCGCCGCCGGCCATCACGACGGCCTTCATGTCGGAAGCGTCCTCCTCAAAGAGACGACTGTCTTGCCGACGTCACCCGTGCTCTCTCTCACGCGGACCGTCGCGGTCCCCCGGACCGCCGGTCACGCGCGGGGTACCCGGCCGGAGGGCTCTCCTGCCGGGTACGCGGGCTCAATCGGCCGTGGCGTCCGCCCTGACGAGTCGGCGGACCTGGACCACGTAGAGGATCCCTGCCCACCAATACAGCGTTGTACCCCATCCTGCGAACGCCCATCCGAAAATAGCAGCGAGCGTGTTCAGCCACCCGTCGCCGTCGCTCAGCAGCAGCAGCGGGAAGGCGTACATGAGGTTGAAGGTGGCGGCCTTGCCCATGAAGTTGACCTGCGGCGGACCCCAGCCGTGCCGGCGCATGACCAGGATCATCACGCCCATGACGGCGTCCCGGGCCACCAGGATGGCCGTCAGCCACCACGGTAGGATCCCGCGCCACGTGAGGCCGATGATCGTGGAGACGATGTACAGCCGGTCGGCGGCCGGGTCCAGCACCCTGCCGAGGCTGCTGATCTGGTTCCAGCGGCGCGCGAGCTTCCCGTCCAGGTAGTCGCTCACGCCGCTGAGGGCGAGCACGAGCAGTGCCCAGCCGTCGACCTTCGGACCGCCGAACTCGGGCCACAGGATGAGCCACAGGAATACGGGCACGCCCAACAGCCGTGCCATGCTCAGGATGTTGGGGATCGTGAAGACGCGATCCGTCTGCACCCTTGTCTCCTGGACCTCCACCGGGGGCCCCTTCTCTTGAACGTACGCTCGGATGATTCCACCCGACCTTACCTCAGGGCATGAAAAAGCCCGCCGCCGGGCCTCTGAAGAGGCTCCGGCGACGGGCTCAATAATTGTTCGGCGGCGTCCTACTCTCCCACAGGGTCCCCCCTGCAGTACCATCGGCGCTGAAAGGCTTAGCTTCCGGGTTCGGAATGTAACCGGGCGTTTCCCTAACGCTATAACCACCGAAACACTATGAAACTGTCGAACCAACGGTTCGTTGTTTCAGAACTACACAGTGGACGCGAGCAACCTATGGACAAGCCCTCGGCTTATTAGTACCGGTCAGCTCCACCCATTACTGGGCTTCCACATCCGGCCTATCAACCCAGTCGTCTACTGGGAGCCTTAACCCC
>NZ_JARAVL010000012.1:0-36248 GCF_033792725.1 Streptomyces sp. PA03-5A
CCCGCGCCCGAGGTCGCGCCGGCCGCCGGCCCCGTGACCGGCGATGTGCCCCCGGCCCCGGAGCTCGACCCCGGCGAGCGGCGCCGGCTGCTGGACGGCGCCCACCACGACCCGCACGGGCTGCTCGGCGTCCACCGCGTGGCGGACGGCCTGGCCTTCCGGGCGCTGCGGCCGTACGCGCGGAGCGTGGCCGTCGTCACCGGCGACGGGGCGCGGACGGTGCTGCACCACGAGGGCGACGGGCTGTTCAGCGGTGTGCTGCCGCTGACCGAGGTCCCCGCGTACCGGCTCGCCGTCACCTACGACGGCGACGAGCGCGAGGTGGACGACCCGTACCGCTTCCTGCCGGCGCTCGGCGAGTTCGACCTGCACCTGATCAACGAGGGGCGGCACGAGCAGTTGTGGAAGGCGCTCGGCGCCGAGCCGATGACCCATGAGGGCGTCACCGGCACCCGGTTCACCGTGTGGGCGCCCAACGCGCGCGGGGTGCGGGTGGTCGGCGACTTCACCTGCTGGGACGGCACCGCCTTCCCGATGCGCTCACTGGGCTCGTCCGGCGTGTGGGAGCTGTTCCTGCCCGAGGTCGGCGAGGGGCAGCGCTACAAGTTCGAGGTCTGCGGGCCGGACGGCGGGCGGCGGCTCAAGGCCGACCCGATGGCCCGCCGCACCGAGACACCGCCCGCCACCGCCTCCGTCGTCACCGCGTCCCGCCACGAATGGCAGGACGCCGACTGGATGGCCTCGCGCGGCCGCGTGCCGGTGCACGAGGCGCCCTTGTCGGTGTACGAGGTGCACCTCGCCTCGTGGCGGCCGGGGCTGTCGTACCGCGAACTGGCCGAACAGCTCCCGGCGTACGTGCGCGACCTGGGCTTCACGCACGTGGAGCTGATGCCGGTCGCCGAGCACCCCTTCGGCGGCTCGTGGGGCTACCAGGTCACCTCGTACTACGCCCCCACCGCCCGGATGGGCACCCCGGACGACTTCCGGTACCTGGTGGACGCGCTGCACCGGGCGGGCATCGGCGTCATCATGGACTGGGTGCCGGCTCACTTCCCCAAGGACGACTGGGCGCTGGCGGACTTCGACGGCACCAACCTCTACGAGCACCCCTGGCGCGGGGACCATCCCGACTGGGGGACGCTGGAGTTCGACTTCGGCCGCACCGAGGTCCGCAATTTCCTGGTGGCCAACGCGGTCTACTGGTGCGAGGAGTTCCACATCGACGGGCTGCGGGTGGACGCCGTCGCCTCCATGCTCTACCTGGACTACTCCCGCGAGGACGGCCAGTGGGCGCCGAACGCGTACGGCGGGCGCGAGGACCTGGACGCCGTCGCCTTCCTGCAGGAGATGAACGCGACCGTCTACCGGCGCTGCCCCGGTGTCGTCACCATCGCCGAGGAGTCCACCGCCTGGGACGGCGTCACCCGGCCCACCCACCACGTCGGCCCGGCCGGCTTCGGCGGGCTCGGCTTCGGCCTGAAGTGGAACATGGGGTGGATGCACGACTCGCTGGAGTACATCAAGCACGAGCCGGTGCACCGCAAGTACCACCACAACGAGATGACCTTCTCGATGGTGTACGCCTACAGCGAGAACTACGTCCTGCCGATCTCGCACGACGAGGTCGTCCACGGCAAGGGCGCGCTGGTGGCCAAGATGCCCGGCGACTGGTGGCAGCAGCGCGCCGGCCACCGCGCCTACCTCGGCTTCATGTGGGCCCACCCGGGCAAGCAACTGCTCTTCATGGGACAGGAGTTCGCGCAGGGAGCCGAGTGGTCCCACGACCACGGGCCGGACTGGTGGCTGCTCGACGAGACCTACTCCGCGGCGGGCGACCACCGCGGAGTGCGGGACCTCGTCCGTGACCTCAACACCTGCTACCGGGCCACACCGGCGCTGTGGCAGCTCGACACCACCCCGGACGGCTTCGCCTGGCTCGACGGCGGCGCCGCCGAGGACAACGTCTTCTCCTTCGTGCGCCTCGACGCCGGGGGGAACCCGCTGGTCGCGGTCAGCAACTTCTCGCCGGTGGTCCGCCACGGCTACCGGATCGGCGTGCCGGACGGGGTGGAGGCGCTGCGGGAGGTGCTCAACACCGACGCCGCCGCCTACGGCGGGAGCGACGTCACCAACCCCGAGCCGCTGAAGTCCGAGCCGGTCGCCTGGAACGGCCGGCGCGAGAGCGTGCAGCTCACCCTGCCGCCGCTGGCCACGGTCTGGCTGCGGCCGGCCTGACCGTACGTCACGGGATGCCGAGTGCGGCCCGCCTGCGCCACGCCAGGTGCAGGCAGGCCCGCCCCGCGGAGTGGGTGCGGGGGTGCCTGGCGTAGCCGAGGACGTTCTCCTCGGTGAAGGGCAGCCCCCGGTGGCCGTGGCCGACCACGATCACACCCTCCTCGTTGCGCTCGGTCATGCCGCCGAAGACGGTGTCGAAGGTCGCGGCCTCCCACACGCAGACGGTGAGCAGCTCCGGCTTCCAGTTCAGCGGGTCGAGCCCGAGCCCGAGGAAGCTGAAGCGGGCCCGGCCCTCGCGGGCGGCGCGGTTCATGCTCGCGTACGGCTCGTCGGTGTCGTAGTCGAGGGTCGCCCCGCCGACGCCCCCGGCGTCCGGCGCGCCGAGGAACTCCTCCGCGTACTCGCGCATCGTGTTGTGCCACAGGTCCAGGTCGGAGTGCCAGACCGGCAGCACGTCGGCGTGCGGCTGGAACTCCCCGGCGGGGACGACGTGGGTGGTGTTCATGGCGGTGGCCACGCCCTGGGCGTCGCGCCGGTCGAGGAAGAAGTACGCCCGGTCGCCGTCGACCCTGACGGTGAGGGTGCTGACGCCGGACTGGGCGCAGCGGCGGCCCAGGTCGAAGGGGCCCCCAGCCAGCGGCGGTAGCGGCCGGCCATCGGGGCGTCGCCGTCACGGTGGCGCAGGGCGGCCTCGTAGCGCGGGCCGCCCGTCGCGCGGGCCCCACGCGTCGATCACGGCCTCGGCCGGATGGCAGCCGAGGACGTACTCCCGCACCCACCGCGCCGCGCCGTCGAAGCCGGACTCCGCGACGATCCGTGCGGCCGCCGCCTCGCGGTCGTAGACGGTGCGACGCAGCTGGACGCCGCCCGCGCCCAGGAGCGCCCAGTGGGCGCCGCCGCGGCCGTACGGCATACCGACGCTCCCGGGGTTGACGACCAGCCGGCCGTGGACGACCCGGGCGTACGGCATGTGCGTGTGCCCGCAGACGACGGTCTCCACCTCGGGGGCGACGCCGGACATCACCTCGGCCCAGCGCTCGGCGCGGGAGTCGACGAGCACGATCTCCTCGTCGTCGCGCGGGGTTGCGTGGCAGAACAGCGTCCGGCCCGGGCCGTCGACCTCCAGCTCCACGGTGTCCGGGAGGCCTGCCAGCAGGGTCACCTGGTCCTCGCGGAGCCGTCGCGCGGCCCAGTCCGACTCCGGGTACCCGGTGGTCCTGCCCGTACGGCGGTGCTCGACCAGTTCGCGGTCCGCGTTGCCGCGGATCCACAGGGCGCGCCCGCCGAGGTCGCGCAGCGCGTCGAGGGTGGGCACCGGCATCGGGCCCGCCGCGTGGTCCCCGGTGAGGACCACCCGCTCGGCGGTGCGGACGTCGGGCTCGGCCAGTACGGCCTGCAGGGCCGGCAGGTTGCCGTGGACGTCGGACAGGACCGCGACTCGTGTCAGCACACCCCTCAGCCTGCCCGCCGCTCCGGCCCGTGCGGCGCACGTTCGCCGAGGGCGTGACGGACGTGCCGCGCGCGGCGCCGCCCGCGCGGCCACGGCGCGTGCGGGGAGCGGGAGTTCGGCCGGACGCCTACTGGGCTGCCGCCCCCGGCACGCCCATACTGGGATGACTGCGGGATTCAGCGAGTGCGGGGGGCCGCTGCCGATGGTGAGCGAACGCGAGTTGCTCCCGGACCTGTTCCGGTCCGCCGACCGGGCGTCACTGCGGGGCCAGTGGCAGACCGTACGGCTGTCGCGCCAGCAGCTCGGGCTGCTCACGGTGGCCTCCGTCTTCAGCTCCTTCGACGCCACCGCGGGCCGCCTGCACTGGGCTTCCTGGCTCGCGGCCGTCCTGTTCGCGTACGCCGCGTGGACCACCTGGGTGATCCACCGCCAGAACCCGCAGGCGCTGTGGTACGAGGGCCGGGCGCTGGCCGAGTCCATGAAGACGCTCGCCTGGAAGTACTCGGTGCGGGCCGACCCCTTCACGCCGCCCGGCGACGAACGCGACCCGGACGCCCTGTACCGGCTGCAGCTCGGTGACGTCCTGCACACCTTCCGGCGCAGCAGGGCCCTGCCCTCCCACGTCGACTCGGGCATCACCCCGGCGATGCGGCGGCTGCGGGACGCGCCGCTGCGCGTGCGGCACGACGTGTACCTGCGGGAGCGCATCCGGGTGCAGCACGAGTGGTACACGATGAAGGCGGTCCGCTGCGAGGTGAACGGGCGCCGGGCGGGACGGCTGGCGATGGCCTTCCCGCTGCTCGGCGTCCTCTTCCTGGTGCTGCGGGCGGGCGGCTGGTCACCCTTCGACACCCTGGGCTTCGTGTCGGCCATCACGGCCTCGGTGGCGGCCTGGGCGCAGCTGCGCCAGTACAGCCCGCTGGCCGCGGCGTACCGGGTGGCGGCCGACGAACTGGAGCTGATCCGGGTGCAGCTGGCGTCCTTGGACCTGGACGACCCGCATGCCGAGCACCTGTGGTCGCAGCTGACCCGGGACGCCGAGGACGCGGTGTCCCGGGAGCACACCACCTGGCAGGCGAGGCGCGAGATGCGCGTGTGAGGGACGGACCGCGGGACACGAGAGGGGGCTGCTCGCAGTGCGTGTCGTACGGGCGAGGGACGGGCGGGAACTGGCGGTGGAGACCCGGGGCGATCCGCGGGGCAGGCCCGTGTTCCTGCTGCACGGCACACCCGGCAGCCGGCTCGGCCCGGTGCCGCGCAGCGCCGTGCTGTACCGGCTGGGGGTGCGGCTGATCTCCTTCGACCGGCCCGGGTACGGCGGCTCCGAGCGGCTGCCCGGCCGGCGGGTCGCGGACGTCGCCGCCGATGTCGCGGCGATCGCCGACGCCATGGGCCTGGACGCGTTCGCGGTGGTCGGCCGCTCGGGCGGCGGGCCGCACTCGCTCGCGTGCGCCGCGCTGCTGCCCGACCGTGTGACGCGGGTGGCGGTGCTGGTGGGGCTCGCGCCGAGGGACGCGCAGGGGCTCGCCTGGTACGCGGGGATGACCCGGTCCAACGTCCGCGACCACACCACCGCCGACGCGGCGCAACGGCGGCTCGCCGCCCGGCTGGAACTGCGCTCCCGCACCATCCGCGACGACCCGGCCAGCCTGCTCGCCGTGCTCCGGGAGGAGATGCCGGAGCCGGACCAGCGGGTGATCGCGGACGCGGGCCTGCGCACGATGCTGCTGCGCACCTACGCGGAGGCGCTGCGCACCTCGGCCGACGGCTGGATCGACGACACGCTGGCGTTCAACCGTAGCTGGGGGTTCGGACTGGACCGCATCGCGGCGCCGGTGCTGCTGTGGCACGGCGAGGACGACGTGTTCTCGCCGGTGGCGCACTCGCGCTGGCTGGCCGAGCACATCCCCGGCGCGAGCATGGTGGTGCAGCCGGGGGCCGCGCACTTCGCGGCCCTGTCGGTGCTGCCCAAGGTGCTCGCCTGGGCGGCCGCCGGGGGCGGTCGGGCGCGGTCGATGCCCGCCTGACCGCCGCTCACACCGGCTGCGGCTCCAGGTCCCGGTTGACCCGGTACCACTCGCGGGCGGCCCGGCTGAGGGGGTGCTCCTCGCCGAGCAGCCGTACGCACTCCGGGAGCACCTTGCTGCGGATCGCCTGCGCCCGTGCGTGCCGGCCGGACTGCCGCAGGGCGTAGGCCAGGTTGATCTCGCAGGCCAGGGCGTCCGGGTGCTCGGGACCGTAGCGCTCGGTGAGGCCGCGCAGTGCGGTCTCCAGGAGGGTCACGGCACGGTCGGTGTCCCCCTGTTCGCCCGTGGCGTTGCCCAGGTTGATCGTGCAGTTGAGGGTGTAGGGGTGCCGGGGGCCGACCGCGCGTTCCAGCCCGGCCAGGGTTTCGGTGCCGACCGCCACGGCCTCCTCGGCGTTGCCGCTGCCCCGCAGGTAGATGGCGAGGTTGTTGCGGCAGGCCAGGGTGAACGGGTGGTCGTCGCCGAGCAGCCGGCGGTAGGCGGCGAGGGCGTCGGTCGCCAGGTCGCGGGCCTTCGCCTTGTCGCCGGCCGCCGAGTAGTCGGCGGCGAGGTTGAGCGCGCAGGCGAGCGTGTCGGGCACGTCGGGCCCGTACCGCTCCAGGTAGCGGTCGTACGTCACCTGGGTGAGCCGCATCGCCTCCGCGGCGCGGCCCGCCTTGCGCAGCGAGACGGCGAGGCTCTTGGCGTTGCGGAGGGTCTCGGGCACGTCGGGGTTGAGGACGTCCTGGAAGACGTCCATCACCTCTTCGAGCATCGCGACGGAACCGGTGTAGTCGCCGATCTCCCGCAGGTCGCGGGCGAGGTTGGCCTTGGTGGACAGGGTGTACGGGTGGCGGTCGCCGAGCATCGGGGTGCGCCGGTCCACGGTCTCCTGGTCCAGCCGGCGGGCGAGTTCGGAGTCCCCGGTGAGCCGGTAGTCGATGGCGAGGTTGTTGGCCGCGACGAGCGAGCGCGGGTGCTGCTCGCCGAAGATGTCCTTGAAGCCGGCGTAGATCTGCTCGTCGCGTTCCCTGGCCTCCTGGAACAGGCCCAGCGCCCGCAGGTCCGCGGCGAGGCTGCCGCCGGTGATCAGGGTGTGCGGGTGGCCGGGGGCCAGCAGGGCGGTCTGCCGGGCCAGGGTGTCCTCGTCGTACTGCCGGGCCTCCTGGTACTTGCCCTGCGAGCGGAGCACGTTGGCGAGCTCGAACTGCAGGTTGAGGGTCTGCAGGTCGTCCTCGCCGAGGGACTGCTGCCACACGCCGAGCAGTTGCTCGGCCAGTTGCCTGGCCTGCTCCAGTTCGCCGCTCTTCCACAGGTAGCGGACACGGTTGACCAGCAGCTGGCGTGGTTTCTCCTCGCGGCAGTCCTCGGCCTGCGACGGCGCGAGGTGCGGCCAGATCAGCTCGAACCCGGGCCAGTTCGCCGGGTCGTTGATGGCGTCCTCCGGCGGCCGGGCCTCGGCGAGGATGCGGTGCACCTCGTGCATCGTGTCCTGCTGGTCGTCCTGCGACATCTCCGAGCGCACGGCGGCCTGCACCAGCCGGTGCACCTGGATGCTGCTGTCGGCCGGGTCGACCTTGGCCAGGGCGAAGCGGTTGAGCGCCTGGATGACCTTGCCGAGCATGTAGCGGTCGCGCAGCTGGGGGTCGTGCGGCAGCAGCGCCTGGATCATGGAGTCGCTCTCGATGAGGGTCATCGAGATCGGCTCGGCCGCGAAGAACGCGCACAGCTCCAGCAGCCGGACGGCGGCCTTGGACTGGTTGCGCAGCCGGCTGATGGAGATGCTCCAGGTCGCCCCGACCTCCCGCGGGTAGCCGGCGGCGGTGGTGACCGACAGCGCCTTGGTCGTCTGCTCCTTGAGCTGGTGCACGTAGACGTCGACGGGGGTGGCGGTCTCGGCGAGCCACGCGGCGGCCACCTCGACCGCCAGCGGCAGGTCACCGACCGCCTCGGCCACCTGCCCGGCGTCCTCCCGGCTCATCCCGCCGACCCGGCGGCGCAGGTGCTCCACGCTCTCCGAGCGGTTGAAGACCTCGATCTCCAGGGGCTCGGTCGGTCCCGTCGGCGGCTTGTTCCGGGCGGTGACCACGATGTGGCCGCGTCCCCCGGGGAAGAAGCGGCGCACCCGCTCGGGGTCCTCGACGTTGTCGAACACCAGCAGCCAGCGCGGGAAGCGGGTGCCGGTGGCCAGTTCCTCACGGGCCGCCTCGGCGGCCTCGGACACGCTGTCGCCGACCCTCAGCTCCAGGCGGCGGGCGAGTTCGGCGAGGGAGGGCGCGATCCGGTCCTCCTGCTCCGCCTCGATCCACCACACGAGGTCGTAGTCGGCCTTGAAGCGGTGCGCGTACTCCAGCGCCACCTGCGTCTTGCCGACGCCGCCGAGGCCGTGGAGGGTCTGCGGGAAGGGCTGGACGGAGGGGTTGCCGCCGCCCAGGCGGTCGCGCAGCCGGTCCAGGACGGTGGAGCGGCCGGTGAAGAAGGTGTTGCGGGGCCGCAGGTTGGACACCTTGGGGTCGCCGACGGGGTAGCGCGGGCCGTTGGTCATGGCGGTCGGGCTGAGGTCCGTGTCGTCACGGCCGAGGGCGCGCAGCAGCGTGGTGGCGGCCGCGGCGTGGTCGAGCCGCACCAGGCTGACCGGGCTGCGCTGGGCCAGCGGCGGGCCGGGGCGGACGTCGCCGACCCGGATCGGCAGCAGTTGGTGCTGCGGGCCCGAGGGGTCGGTGCCCGCGCTCGACTCCCACACCCGCATGGCCCGCCGGGACCGCAGGTAGGCGGCGGAGAGCACGACGAGGGTGCGGGCGGAGGCCCCGGCCACGGCGGGCTGTTCCGCGGGGGCGGTGTGGGTCTCCACGTCCCAGGGGACGACCCGGAACCCGGCCCGGGTCAGGATCCACTCGATCCAGTCCGCCCACATGCGGTCCTCGGGCACGTACGCCAGCACCAGGCCGGACGGCGGGACGGGCCTGCGCCGAGTGAACTCCGCCGCCCAGCGCAGCCGTTCGGACTCCGCGATCGGGGGCAGCGAGTTCACCGCGCCGCCGGAGACCACGGAGGTCAGGCGTTCGCAGGCCGACAGCATCGAGCTGGACAGGCCCGGGGCGTCCCCGAAGGTCGCCAGGATCTCCTCGTAGGCGTAGAAGGGGCGGTAGGGGATCTCCACCGACCCCCAGTAGGAGACGAGTTCGTCGTCGTCCATGCCGGCCGGGAGACCGTCGAACTGGGCGCGGGCCAGGGCCCGTCCGGCGTCCGCCTTCTCCTTCTCGCCGTCGTCGATGCGCATGGGCACGGGGAAGATGCGGATGCCCCGGCCGTTGTAGCGCTCCTCGATGTCACGGGCGACGGCGGCGGCGCCGAAGATGCTCTGGTCGCTGAGGGTGAAGCAGACCACCAGCTCGTCGGGCATGTGGACGGTGCAGATGTCGGCGATGTCGCTGAGGCCGGTACGGCTGTCGATGAGGACGTAGTCGTAGTGGCGGCGCATGTCCGCGCGCATGGCGTCCAGGAACTGGCCGCCGCCGAAGCGGTCGTAGAAGACGTCCCAGTCGATGCCGGTGAGCGCGGTGGAGTAGTTGCGGTCCTGCCGGCCCGCGGACAGGTAGTCCAGGCTGCCGCCGCCGGGGAAGGCCCAGTTGAGGGATATGGCGTGCGGGCGGACCCGGGCGAACTGGCGGTGCCAGTCGGGCGGCCGCGGCACGTCGCGCAGCGCCTCCTCCCGGTACTCGGTGATCAGGTCGATCATGCCGGTGGTGGCCGCGAGCGCGGAGGGGTCCAGGAAGGGGTGGAAGAAGCGGAAGAGGCCCGGGGCCTCCAGGTCCCAGTCCACCGTCAGCACCCGGTGGCCGTTGGCGGCGAGGATCCAGGCGGTGTTCGCCAGGGCCATGGTCCGTCCGGTGCCGCCCTTGTACGAGTAGAACGTGATCACACGTCCGTTACGGCTCTCGGTCATCCTCGCCCTCCGGTTTGTCGGGTTCCGTGGTGCCGCGGTCGTCGTGCAGGCCGTACGGGGAGGAGCGCTCGGGTCCGTACGCCCCTGGGGACGGGCCCCGGAGCCTGGGGCGCGAACTGTGCGGGCCCTGGGGCGGGAAGGCCGGGGCGTGGGCGGCGTAGTGCTTGGCGGCGCGTCCCACGGCCCTGGGCACGTCGTCGCTGAACGCCTCCAGGCTCGGGATGTTGTTGCGGACGAAGCGCCCGCCCGGGCCGTCCGCGCGGCTGGGGTCGAGGGCGTCGTCGGCGAGGCGGCGCAGGGCCTCCTCGTGGCCGCCCGACTCCGGGTCGGCGCGGTTCCACGGCACCAGGACGCTGACCCAGGGCCGGTGCTCGCTGCCGAAGCGGCTCAGCATCTCCCGCCGGTCGGGCGAGTCCAGCGCCCAGCGGTCGAGCAGCAGCAGTCCGGGGGCGGTGGGCGTGGGGTCCAGCAGGCGGTCCAGCTCCTCCTCGAACACCCCCACGCTGACCCGGTAGTCGAGGTTGCGCGCCAGGTCGGCCGCGTGGTCGGCGAGCGGCCGGCTGCTCTGCGGGCGGTAGGGGTTCCAGTCGCGCGGCGAGGGCCCGTAACAGGTGGGGCTGCGGCCCGCGGGCAGTTCCTCGGCGTCGCAGCAGGCGAGCACCGTCACGCGCAGCGGCCGGCTGGTGCCCGGGGGGCCGAAGGCACTGGGGACGTGGTGGTAGTCGAGGTGACGCCCTTTGGCGATCTTGGTGTCCTCGACGACCTGCACGATGCGCTGTGCGAGGCGGTAGACGGCCCGCTCGTACTCGTGCTTGAGGTAGCTGAGCTTGATCAGCCCGTAGAAGCCCTCGGCGGCGTAGTCCTCGCCGAAGTCCGCGTGGTTGAACTGCAGTCCCTCGGCCGGGCCCGGCATGTCGTTCGCGGCGACCGGCACCCACAGCGCGGGCACGATGCCGGATATCGGGCGGTCGTGCAGGGACCGGTGGTGGACGGCGCGCTGGGAGAAGGCGAACCACTCCTTGCCGCACTGCTGGCTGCGGAAGTAGCGGGGCGAATAGAGCGGGACGAAGACCTGGCAGTGCGCCAGCGCCTCGGCGAGCGATTCCGGCCAGCCCTCGCCGACGTTCATCCCCCGGTCCATGAAGCCCGCCTTGACCCCGGCGGGCAGCGTCGTCATCTGCAGGATGTGCGCGCACAGGTCGTTGTAGAGCTTGGCGACCCACAGGTCGGGGTCGGGATCCGAGGGGTCGTTCCTGGGGGTGTGCGCGTAACTGAGGAAGAAATAGGGCTTGTCCGAGGCGTCTCCCTGCCCCACGGGTAATGCCATGCGCCATCTCCCCCGCCCGCCTGCACGACCCCACTCCGCCCCTCGTGAGGGAACCTCAGTGTAGGAACCGTCTATTCTCCGGCGGAATAGCGCATGACCATCATTTTTGCCCGGATTACGTCAACGGCCGTTGTTGGCCAGCCACTTGGCGATAACGTCCACGGCGTCGGCGATCGGCACCAGATGACAGGGCGCGTCGCCGAGGGGACCGTCCAGCACCGCGCACTCGCGCGCCACCACCGGGACCAGCCTCGGGAAGTGGCGGTCGTCGATGTCGGGCGCCTGGAAGTGCACCCACTCCTTGCCGCCGTCCGCGGTGCGCACCAGGGCCTGGTAAGGGCGGTCCGGCGGCGGGACCGCCCGGTAGTCGGCGAGGTGGTAGGCGGTGCAGACCCACAGGTCCACGCCGACCAGCAGGGCACGGGCCCGCAGGTCGTACAGCCGGGCGGTGGGCGAGTCCTCGCCCAGGTGGCTCTCCAGCTCGTGGCCCTCGGTGACGAAGCGCGCGGCCGGGCCGAAGGCGGTGAAGGAGGTGTGCGGGTGCGCGCTGCGCAGCGCGCCCGGCACCAGCCGGACCTCCTCGGCGAGCCGTCCCACGGTGGGCGAGACGGGGGTGGTCAGCGGGTCGAAGGCGGGCATCGCGTCGCGGTAGGCGGCCAGCTCCGCCTCGCTCATGCCCTCCGTGCGCTGCCGGTCCAGCCGGGAGGTGACGGAGTTCTCCGGGGTCGCCGCGTACGCGACCAGGGTGCCGTGCTCGCCCAGCGCCGCCCGCAGCGCCTCGACCACGGTGCGTCCGCCGCCCTCGACCGGGCCGACCGCCTTCAGCGAGCCCTGGACGAGCAGCACGTCCCCAGCCTCGACTCCCAGCGCGCGCAGATCCCGGGTCAGGCTTTCCAGGGTGTGCACCTCAGACCCCGTTCAGTTCGGAGAGCCAGGGGGCGACGGTGCCGGCCATCCCGTCCGCGAAGCGCTTGCCGAGCGGGGTCAGCGAGCCGCTGCCGGCCAGCCGGTCGACCGCCTCCGCGGTCTCGCGGGTCCAGCGGGCGAAGGGCGCCGCCGCCTCCGGGACGCCCCGGCGGGCCAGCGCGCGCCAGTACTCGGCGACGGCGACGTGCGCGTACGTCCCCTGCAGCAGCCCCTCCAGCGGGCGCGGGTCGGGGCGCCACGGGGCGTGGAAGAGGCGGGTGTCCTCCGGGTCGTACAGGTCCATCAGGTCCAGGACGGCACCGAGCTTCACGTGCTGGAACTCGTGGGCGACCAGCAGGGCCAGCGTGTCCGGGGCGGCGGGCCGCGCGATGCCGACCGCGCCGAACGCCTGCCGGGCGGCCCCGCTGACGTCACTGCCGTCGCCCGGCGGGACCAACGGGGTGATGGTGCCGAGCCCGGTGGCCAGTCCCGGCACGTAGCGGGGCAGCTCACGGCCGAGGAAGTCCCAGGCGGCGACCAGGTCCTCGTGCCAGGCCTTGACCTCGGCCTCGTCCTGCCGGGGCACCAGGGGCCACTGGTGGGCGTCGCGGTAGGGGTCGGTGTCCTCCAGCGCGACGCTCCATCCGGCCGGGCCGACCCGCCGTACGGGGTGCCACCGCGCGTCGCCCGGGTCGTGCGCGCCGATCCTCACCGTGCGGCCGGCGGCGCTCACGCCGAAGCCGTCGGCGGTCGCGGCGACGTCGGCGTCCGCTCCGTCGTGGGCGCCGACCAGAACGCGGCCGAGCCCCGGCAGGCGTACCGCGCCGTCGCGGACGGGCACCCGCACGCTCGCCCCGTACCGGCCCGCGGCCCGCACCACGGCGGCGGCGGCGAACTCGGCGAGCCCCGCCACGTCCGCCCCGCCGGCGCCGCCCGTCTCCAGGCAGTGCCGGGCCCACGGCCGGACGTAGGGATGGGCGAGCACCTCGTCCAGGGCCTCCGGCGCGGCCTCGTCGACCTCGGCGAGCACCCGCCAGACCGCGGCGGTCCTGCCGTCCCGGGGAGCGCGCTCCCAGACGGCGGTGAGCAGTCCGCGGGTGATCTCCAGTTGCTCGGCGGCGAGCGCGGCGACCGTCGCGGCGTCGCCGTAGCCGGCGGCCAGCTGGTCGATCTGGTCCTCGGTCAGCGAGGACTGGGGCTGCCGCCCCGACGCGGTGCTCACCGGATTCTCCCGTTCCGTCTCCTCGGCGTCACGGATGCCGAGGATCAACTCCATCAGGTCACCGCAGTACGCGGACGGATTCTCGAATCCGGTCCCGGTGCGGTAGCGGTGCGCGTACAGTCCCCCGCCGCAGACGTCGACGACCGGGCAGCGGCGGCACTCGTCGCACAGCCCCTCCTTGCCCTGCCGCCGGGCCGCGATGCCGGGGTGGGCGGCGACCTCGTCCAGGGAGTGGGCGAACACGTCCATCCCGGTGGCCGGGGCGCCGTCGTAGGCGGTCTTGAGCGAGTCGGCCTGCTCGAAGGTCCCGTCGGTCTCGATGACGACCAGGTCGACCGGGTCGGTGCCGATCGACTCGACCAGGCTGCTCCCGCCGCGCAGCATCCGGCGCACGGAGTCGAAGACCCGCACGGGCACCGGGCGCCCCTCGGCCGCCCAGCGGCGGTGGACGGTCAGCAGCCACTGCGCGTAGGGCGCCCGGGCGCCGCCGGGGCGCGCGGGCGGGGCGTCATGGGTGGCGTGGGGCAGCAGGAAGTCGATGCGGGGCGGTTCGAGCGCCATCAGGGCCTCGTAGACCGCCAGCGGGTCGTTCTCCACGTCGATGGTGCAGAGCAGACCGCCGTACAGATGGCGGTAGCGCGGCTCGCGGAGCAGCCCGAGCGACGCCACGACCCGGTCGTAGCTGCCCCGCCCGTCGGCGAACCGCCGGTGGCGGTCGTTCTCGGCCCGGCCGCCGTCCAGGGAGACGCCGACCGAGATGCCGAACTCGTCGAAGACGTCGCAGAACCGCTCGTCCAGGAGGACGGCGTTGGTCTGGATGCCGAGCTCCAGGGCGCACACGCCGTCGAGCGCCCGGCGCAGCGCCTCGGCCGCCCGCCGGATGCGGGCCGGGCCTGCCAGCAGGGGTTCTCCCCCGTGGAACACCACCTGGACGGCCGCGAGACGGTGCGCCGCGGCATGCTCGGCGATCCGTGCGGCCACCCGTTCGAACACCTCGTCGGGGGTGGCCCGGACACGCGTCTTCCAGCTGGTGTCGGCGTGCTCGTAGACGTAGCAGTGATCGCACGCCAAATCGCACCGGCTGTGCAGTTTCAGCACGAATTGCGACAGCGCTCTGGCCGGTGCTGATGTCCCCATGACTGCGGCCCGGACCCCCGAGTCGGTCGGGCCTACTTGCTGCTGAACGACTGGAAGGCCGCGACCGGGACGTTCCCGGCGGAGGCGGCGGCGGGCATCACGCGGTCAAGGGCCGGGGAGGCCACGGAGCTGCCGCGGGAGGCCAGCTCGGCCAGCGGGATCCTCCGCCGCGCCTGCGAGCGCCGGGTCGGAGCGTCGTGGCCGGCGTTCACGGTGGGGGTGGCAGTCATAGCGGGGTCCTCGTTCGGTAAGGTGCGTTGGTGCGCACACCATTTGTCCGGAATTGAGTAGAATCATCTCACTGCATCCCAGACCTTGAAAGGCGACGCAGCACTCCTAACGAGCGAGCCGTCCGCAAGTGTGCGGTTTACGCCAAATGCAGCAGACGGCGGACTCGCGCACTCCCCACCCCCAACGCCGGGCCGTGTGATTATCTCCCTTACGGGGAACGGGAATTGGCCATATCCACGAACCGAGACGAACTTTCTGAAGCGGTTCGTGCGCCGCTCCCCACACATCCCCTCGTCACGCCTCCCGGCGCATCGCGCCGCATGCCGGGCGCCCCGCGCACGAGTCCCGCACACCCGCGCGCTGACCTGCACCGACGCGCCCCGGCGCACCTCACGGAACTCGCGCCGCACCCTGGACCGATCGGGTGAACTCCCCCGCCCCCACACACCACAACGGGTCCCGCCGGGCGGAGGGGGATCCGCCCGGCGGGACCGTTCAGGGGTGACAGCCGGTCAGGCCGTCGTCACCGGCTCCTTGCCGGTGTCCACGGGGGCGGCGGGCTCGGGGGCCGTGCCGTGGCCGTCGTCGACGAGCGTGGTCTCGTCGAAGGGCAGTTCACCCGCGAACACGCGCTGGGCCTGCTCACGGTCGAACTCCTTGGTCCACGTGCCGATCAGCACCGTGGCGACGGCGTTGCCCGCGAAGTTGGTGACGGCGCGCGCCTCGCTCATGAAGCGGTCGATGCCGACGATGAGGCCGACGCCGTCGACCAGGGCCGGCTTGTGCGACTGGAGCGCTCCGGCGAGGGTCGCCAGACCCGCGCCGGTGACGCCGGCGGCGCCCTTGGAGGCGACCATCATGAAGAGCAGCAGGGTGATCTGCTGGCCGATGGCGAGCGGCTGGCCCATCGAGTCGGCGATGAACAGCGAGGCCATGGTCAGGTAGATCATGGTGCCGTCGAGGTTGAAGGAGTAGCCGGTCGGCACGGTGATGCCGACGACGGGGCGGCTGACGCCCAGGTGCTCCATCTTGGCGATCAGGCGGGGCAGCGCCGACTCCGAGGACGAGGTGGAGACGATCAGCAGGAACTCCCGGCCGAGGTACTTCAGCAGCTGGAAGAGGTTGACCCCGGCGAAGAAGCGGAGCATCAGGCCGAGCACGACCACGACGAAGATCAGGCAGGTGACGTAGAAGCCGAGCATGATCGTGGCGAGCGCCTTGAGGGCGTCCACGCCCGCCGAGCCGACGACCGCCGCGATCGCGCCGAAGGCGCCGATCGGAGCCGCCCACATGATCATGGACAGGACGCGGAACACCAGCTTCTGGATGTGGCCGACGCCGCGCAGGATGGGCTCGCCCGCCGTCCCCAGCGCCTGCAGGCCGAAGCCGACCAGCAGCGCGACCAGGAGGGTCTGCAGCACCTGGCCCTCGGTGAAGGCGGAGACCAGGGTGACCGGGATGATGCTCAGCAGGAAGTCCGGCAGGGTCTCGGCCGGGGCGTCCTTGGCCTGCGCCTGGCCCGCGTCCTTGAGCGCGTCGGTCAGGTGCAGCCCGTCGCCGGGCTGGAGGATGTTGCCGACCACCAGGCCGATGGCCAGGGCGACGAAGGACATCACCACGAAGTAGCCGAGGGCGAGGCCGCCGACCCTGCCGACCTTGGCGGCCTGGCGGACCGAGCCCACACCGAGCACGATCGTGCAGAAGATGATCGGCGAGATCATCATCTTGATCAGGTTCACGAATCCGGTGCCTATGGGCTTCAGCTCGACGGCCGCGTCGGGCGCGACCATCCCGAGCACGGCGCCGGCGATCGCGGCGACGACCACCGCGATGTACAGGAAATGGGTACGGTCCCTGCGACCCTGGGTACGGCTCTGTACCGGCACTGACACCTTCGTCTCCTCGGTCCACCCGGACGTCGTCCCGGGACGCCCGCGATTGGATAGGTCCCGGCGACTATGCGCCCGGGCAGTGAGCCAGGTCACGTTTGCGTTCATTGTGTTCGCGGGACCTGTGCACACTGGTGGGCATGCCGCTCCCGACCCGCCTCCACCGCCCCCGGCCGCGCCCCCGGCCGCGCCGCCGTGCGCGCAGCCTGGCGGGCCAGTTGTTCGCGATGCAGGTGGTCATCGTGGCCATGGTGGTCGCGGGCATCGCGGTGCTCGTCTACGTCAACGCCGCCGGCCGCGCGGAGGACGCCGCGCGGGACCGGGTCACGGCGGCCGCACGGGCGGTGGCCGACGCCCCCTCGGTCGCGGCCGCGATCCGCGGCGAGGACCCCACCGCCGCGCTCCAGCCCTACGCGGAGCAGGTCCGCCTGGACACCGGCGTGTCCTTCATCACCATCATGAGCCCGGACGGCATCCGCTGGACGCACCCCGACACCGACCAGATAGGCCGCCCCTTCCTGGGGCACATAGAGCGCGCCCAGCAGGGCGGCACCTTCACGGAGACGTACACCGGCACGCTGGGCGCGTCGGTGCGCGTCGTCACCCCCGTCCGGGACGACGGCCGGATCGTCGGCCTGGTCAGCGTCGGCATCACGGTCGAGGCCATCACCGACCAGGTGCGCGACCAGCTGGCGGTGCTGATCGGGATCGCCGCGGCGGCCCTGGCGGTCGGCGGCCTCGGCACCTACTTCGCCAACGCCCGGCTGCGCCGCCACACGCACGGCATGGCCGCGGACGAGCTGAGCCGCATGTACGACTACCACCAGGCGACGCTGCACGCGGTGCGCGAGGGCCTGATCCTCATGGACGCCGACCGCAGGGTCGCCCTGTGCAACGACGCCGCCCGCGAACTGCTGGGCCTGCCGGGGGACGTGGTGGGCTCCTACGTCGCCGACCTAGGGCTGCCCGCCTCCCTGACCGGCGCGCTGCTGGCGGCCGAGCCGCGGGTGGACGAGGTGCACCTGACCGCGGAGCGGGTGGTGGTGGTCAACACCTCTCCGGTGCGCGGCGGGGAGCGCCGGGGCACCGTGGTGACCCTGCGGGACCACACCGACCTGCAGTCGCTCACCGGTGAACTGGACTCCGTACGCGGTTTCGCCGAGGCGCTGCGCTCCCAGGCGCACGAGGCCTCCAACCGGCTGCACGCGGTCGTCTCCCTCATCGAACTGGGCCGCACCCAGGACGCGGTGGAGTTCGCCACCGCCGAACTGCAGCTGGCCCAGGCGCTGACCGACCGCGTGGTCGCGGCGGTGGCGGAACCGGTGCTGGCCGCGCTGCTGCTGGGCAAGGCGGCCGAGGCGAACGAGCGCGGTGTGGAACTGACGGTCACCGAGGACAGCCGCATCGACGACGGGGTGCTGCCCGCCTCGCTGACCTCCCGGGACCTCGTCACCCTCCTGGGCAACCTGATCGACAACGCCCTGGACGCCGCCATCGAGGGCGCCGCGCAGACGACGGCGCGCCCGCACGTCGAGGTCACCGCACGCACCGACGACGGCGAGCTGCTGCTGCGGGTCACCGACAGCGGGCGCGGGGTGGACCCGGCCGTGGTGCGCGAGGTCTTCCGGCGCGGCTGGACGACCAAGAGCCACGGGCACGGCCTCGGGCTCGCGCTCGTCGAGCAGACCGCCCGGCGCGCGGGCGGCACCGTGGACCTGGAGCGGGCGGTGGGCGGCGGCGCCACCTTCACCGTACGGTTGCCGCTGCGCGGGGAGGTGCGGACATGATCAAGGTGCTGGTCGTCGAGGACGACCCGGTGGCGGCCGACGCCCACCGGCTGTACGTCGAGCGGCTGCCGGGGTTCACGGTGGCCGCGGTGGCCCACTCCGGGAGCGCGGCGCTGCGCGCGCTCGAACGGCACCAGGTGGACCTGATCCTGCTGGACCTCAACCTGCCCGACGGGCACGGGCTCCAGGTGGTGCGCACGCTGCGGGCGGCCGGGCACACCGCCGACGTGGTGGCGGTGACCTCGGCCCGCGACCTGGGCGTGGTGCGGCAGGCCGTCTCGGTCGGGGTGGTGCAGTACCTGCTGAAGCCCTTCACCTTCCCCACCCTGCGCGACCGGCTGGAGCGCTGGGCGCGCTACCGCGACGAGCTGGCCGGCGGCGAGGCCTCCGGCCAGGACGAGGTGGACCGCGCCCTGGCGGCGCTGCGCAGCCCGGAGGGCTCGGTTCTCCCCAAGGGCCTCAGCGGCCCCACCCTGGAGGCGGTGACCGTGGCGCTGCGCGAGGCGGCGGAGGGCCTGTCGGCGAACGCGGCGGCCCAGGCCGTGGGCGTCTCCCGGATCACGGCCCGCCGCTACCTGGAGCACCTGGTGGAGACCGGCCGCGCGGTCCGCGCCCCGCAGTACGGCCAGGTCGGCAGGCCGGAACTCACCTACCGCTGGGCACCGCAGCGCCGCTTGTGACAGAGCGTCAGAAGACCGACTCCGCCTCCTGCATGCGGTCCTCGGGCACCCGCTTGAGCACCATCACCGCGTCGGCGAGCGGCACCAGTTCCACCGCGGTGCCGCGCAGCGCCGTCATGCAGCCGAAGGCCCCCTTGTGCGCGGCCTCCACGGCGTGCCAGCCGAAGCGGGTGGCCAGGACGCGGTCGTAGGCGGTGGGGACGCCGCCGCGCTGGACGTGGCCGAGGATGACGGGGCGGGCCTCCTTGCCCATGCGCTGCTCGAGCTCGGCGGCGAGCCGGGCGCCGATGCCGGCGAAGCGCTCGTGGCCGTAGGCGTCGATCTCGCCGTGGGCGTACGGCATGGTGCCCTCGGCGGGGTGGGCGCCCTCGGCGACGCAGACGACGGCGAACTTCTTGCCGCGGGCGAAGCGCTCCTCGACCATGGCGACGAGGTCGGCGGGGTCGAAGGGCCGTTCCGGGAGGCAGATGCCGTGCGCGCCGCCGGCCATGCCGGACTCCAGGGCGATCCAGCCGGCGTGCCGGCCCATGACCTCGACGACCATGACGCGCTGGTGGGACTCGGCGGTGGTCTTGAGCCGGTCGATGGCCTCGGTGGCCACGGTGACGGCGGTGTCGAAGCCGAAGGTGCGGTCGGTGGCGGAGATGTCGTTGTCGATGGTCTTGGGGACGCCGACCACCGGCATGCCGGCCTCGGCGAGCAGCCGGGCCGCGGTGAGCGTACCCTCGCCGCCGATGGGGATGAGGACGTCCAGGCCGTAGCCGGAGCACACGGTGCGCCAGTTGTCGGCGGCCTCGTGGAGGCGGGCGCGTTCCAGGCGGGAAGAACCGAGGATGGTGCCGCCCCGGGCAAGGATGCCGCTGACGGAGTTGAGGTCGAGCGGACGGTAGCGGCCCTCCAGCAGGCCCTTGAAGCCGTCCTCGAAGCCGATGACCTCGTCACCGTGGTAGGTCAGCGCGCGGTGGGTCACCGAGCGGATCACGGCGTTGAGTCCAGGGCAGTCGCCGCCGGCGGTGAGGACTCCGATGCGCATGGCGCTCCACGCTCCCTCCGGTCGCGTGTACGGTCGCCTTTTCGCATCGTAGGTCCGCACCGCACCCGCCGCGCGCCATACGCACACCGAACGGTAATGTCAACAGATATCCGCCACCCGACTGGGTGGATCACGCCGGGCAGGAATGGAGAGAGCGCGTGACGCGCAGCGTGTACGTAACCGGTATCGGCAGGGGGGACGGCCGCCAGGTCGTCGAGCTGGGCGTGATGGAGCTGCTGACCCGGCAGGTGGACCGCGTCGGGGTGTTCCGGCCGCTGGTCCACGACACGCCCGACCGGATGTTCGAGCTGTTGCGCAGCCGCTACCGGCTCACCCAGGACCCGGCGACCGCCCACGGCCTGACCTACGAGGAGGCGGCCGCGCTCCAGGCCGAGCAGGGCCGGGACGCGCTCATCGCCCGCCTGGTGGACCGCTACCACCTGGTGGCCACCGAGTTCCCCACCGTGCTCGTCCTCGGCTCGGACTTCCACGAGACCAACCTCCCGGGCGAGCTCGGCATCAACGCCCGGCTGGCGAACGAGTTCGGCGCCTCGGTGATCCCGGTGGTCGGCGGCCGCGAGCAGACCGCCGACTCGGTCGTGGACGAGGTCCGCAACGCGCACCTGTCCTACACCGGCCTGGGCTGCGACATCGTCGCCATGATCGCCAACCGGGTGCCCCCGGAGGTGCTGGAGGAGGCCGCGTCGCGGCTGCGCCGCCGGCTCCCGGTGCCCGCGTACGTGCTGCCCGACGAGCCGGCGCTGTCGGCCCCCACGGTCGCCCAGGTCGTCGAGGCGCTCGACGCCGAGGTGCTCCTCGGTGACCACGGCGGACTGTCCCGGGACGTGATGGGCTTCGTCTTCGGCGGCGCGATGCTGCCGACCTTCATCCGCGCACTGACCCCCGGCTGCATGGTGATCACTCCGGGCGACCGGGCGGACCTGATCATCGGCTCGCTGGCCGCGCACTCCGCCGGTTCCCCGCCCATCGCCGGCATCCTGCTCACCCTGGACGAGGTGCCCGGCCCGGAGATCATGGCCCTGGCGGCCCGGCTGGCCCCCGGCACGCCGGTCATGTCGGTGCCCACCGGCAGCTTCCCGACCGCCGCCGAGCTCTTCGCCCTGGAGGCACGGCTGGGCGCGGCCACCCCGCGCAAGGCGGAGACGGCGCTCGGGCTCTTCGAGAAGCACGTGGACGGTCCCGAGCTGACCGAGCGGCTGTCGGTGGTCCGCGGCGAGCGCGTCACCCCGATGATGTTCGAGCACGAGCTGATCGAGCGGGCCCGTACCGGACGCCGCCGGGTGGTCCTCCCCGAGGGCACCGAGGAGCGCATCCTGCACGCGGCCGAGGTCCTGCTGCGCCGGGACGTCTGCGACATCGTCCTGCTCGGCGACGAGGACGCCATCCGCAAGCGGGCGGGAGAGCTCGGCGTCAACGTCGACGTGCCCGGCTGCACCCTGACCGACCCGCAGACCTCGCCGCTGCGCGAGAACTTCGCGGAGCTCTACGCCAGGCTCCGCGCCCACCGGGGCGTCAGCTACGAGCTGGCGTACGACGTCGTGGCCGACGTCTCCTACTTCGGGACGCTGATGGTGGAGCAGGGCCTCGCCGACGGCATGGTCTCCGGCGCCGTCCACTCCACGGCGGCGACGATCCGCCCGGCCTTCGAGGTCATCAAGACCGCCCCGGGTGCGGCCATCGTCAGCTCCGTCTTCTTCATGTGCCTGGCCGACCGGGTGCTGGTGTACGGCGACTGCGCGGTCAACCCGGACCCGGACGCGGAGCAGCTGGCCGACATCGCGATCCAGTCCGCCGAGACCGCCGCCCAGTTCGGGGTCGAGCCGCGGGTGGCGATGCTCTCGTACTCCACCGGCACCTCCGGCTCGGGCGCCGACGTGGACAAGGTGCGCCGGGCCACCGAACTGGTCCGGCAGCGGCGCCCGGAGCTGCTGGTGGAGGGGCCCATCCAGTACGACGCGGCGGTCGACGCCAAGGTCGCGGCCACCAAGCTGCCGGACTCGCAGGTCGCCGGCAACGCCACCGTGCTGATCTTCCCGGACCTCAACACCGGCAACAACACCTACAAGGCGGTGCAGCGTTCGGCGGGCGCGGTGGCGGTTGGCCCCGTGCTGCAGGGCCTGCGCAAGCCCGTCAACGACCTGTCGCGCGGCGCGCTGGTCCAGGACATCGTCAACACCGTCGCCATCACGGCCATCCAGGCGCAGGGCGACCGGTGACCGGCCACCACAGGGAAGACACCGTGACCGCTACCCGCGTCCTCGTCCTCAACTCCGGCTCTTCGTCGGTGAAGTACCAGCTGCTGGACATGGCCGACGGCAGCCGGCCGGCGGCCGGGATCGTCGAGCGGATCGGCGAGCCGGGCGAGGTCGCGGACCACGCCGAGGCGCTGAAGACGGTCGCGGAGGAGCTCGCCGCCCGCGGCCTCGGCCTGGACTCACCCGAGCTGGCCGCGGTGGGCCACCGGGTCGTGCACGGCGGCACGCGTTTCACCGAGCCGACGCTGATCGACGACGAGGTGCTCGCCGCCGTCGAGGAACTGGTGCCGCTGGCCCCGCTCCACAACCCGGCGAACGTCACGGGCATCCGGGTGGCCCGCGACCTGCGTCCGGACCTGCCGCAGGTGGCCGTCTTCGACACCGCCTTCCACTCCACCGTCCCCGAGCACGCCTACCGCTACGCGATCGACCGGGAGACCGCCGACGCCCACCAGGTGCGCCGCTACGGCTTCCACGGCACCTCGCACGCGTACGTCTCCCGCGCGACGGCGCGGCTGCTGGGCAGGGACCCGGCCGAGGTCAACGTCATCGTCCTGCACCTGGGCAACGGGGCCTCCGCCTCGGCCGTGCGCGGTGGGCGGTGCGTGGAGACCTCGATGGGGCTCACCCCGCTGGAGGGCCTGGTGATGGGCACCCGTTCGGGGGACCTGGACCCGGCCGTGGTCTTCCACCTGGCCCGCGTGGGCGGGATGGCGGTGGCGGAGATCGACGACCTGCTCAACAAGCGCTCCGGCCTGCTGGGCCTGTGCGGCGACAACGACATGCGGGAGATCGCCCGCCGGATGGCCGAAGGCGACGCGGCAGCCCAGCTCGCCTTCGACGTCTACGTCCACCGGCTGCGCAAGTACGTGGGCGCCTACACCGCCGTGCTGGGGCGGGTCGACGCGATCGCCTTCACGGCGGGCGTCGGCGAGAACTCCGCGGCGGTCCGGGCCGCCGCCATGGCCGGCCTGGAGGGCCTGGGCGTCGAGCTCGACGCGGTGCGCAACGCGGTGCGCGGGCATGCCGCCCGCGTGGTGTCGGCCGCGGGCAGCCGGGTCGCGGTGGCGGTCGTCCCCACCGACGAGGAACTGGAGATCGCACAGCAGACGTACGCGCTGGTCACCGGCCGGTGACTCGTTGCGGCCACCCGGAGGCTCTACTCTATGGCCGCCGTCCGCACCGTCCATGCCTCCCCCGCACGGGAAAATTCCGGAGCGGAACAAACCCGATAGGATCGTCCTCATGCGCCGAGCGAAAATCGTCTGCACCCTGGGTCCCGCCGTCGACTCCTACGACCAGCTGAAGACGCTGGCCGAGGCCGGTATGAACGTGGCCCGCTTCAACTTCAGCCACGGCAGCCACGCCGAGCACGAGGAGCGCTACCAGCGGGTGCGCAAGGTCTCCGTGGAGACCGGACGTGCCATCGGCGTGCTGGCCGACCTCCAGGGGCCCAAGATCCGCCTGGAGACCTTCGCGGACGGTCCCGTGGAGCTGGTCGCCGGTGACGAGTTCGTCATCACCACCGAGGACGTGCCCGGTGACAGGACCATCTGCGGCACCACCTACAAGGGCCTGCCCGCCGACGTGCGCGCCGGCGACCCCGTCCTGATCAACGACGGCAACGTCGCGCTGCGCGTGATCGACGTCGACGGCCCGCGGGTCCGCTGCCTGGTCGTCGAGGGCGGCGTCATCTCCGACCACAAGGGCATCAACCTGCCCGGCGCCGCGGTCAACGTGCCCGCCCTGTCCGAGAAGGACATCGAGGACCTGCGCTTCGCCCTGCACATGGGCGTCGACATGGTGGCGCTCTCCTTCGTCCGCGACGCCAAGGACGTCCGCGACGTCCACCGCGTCATGGACGAGGTCGGCCGCCGCGTGCCGGTCATCGCCAAGGTCGAGAAGCCGCAGGCGGTCGACAACATGGAGGACGTCGTCGCGGCCTTCGACGGCGTCATGGTGGCCCGTGGCGACCTGGCGGTGGAGTACCCGCTGGAGAAGGTCCCGATGGTGCAGAAGCGGCTGATCGAGCTCTGCCGCCGCAACGCCAAGCCCGTGATCGTCGCGACCCAGATGATGGAGTCGATGATCACCAACTCCCGTCCGACCCGCGCCGAGGCCTCCGACGTCGCCAACGCGATCCTGGACGGTACGGATGCGGTCATGCTGTCCGCCGAGTCCAGCGTCGGCAAGTACCCGATCGAGACCGTGAAGACGATGTCGCGGATCATCGAGGCGGCCGAGGTCGAACTGCTCAAGCAGGGCCTGTGGCCGCTCAACGGCCGCAAGCCGCGCACCCAGGGCGGCGCGGTCGCCCGCGCCGCCGCCGAGCTCGCGGACTACCTGGACGCCAAGACCCTGGTCGCCTTCACCAAGTCCGGCGACACCGCCCGCCGGCTGGCCCGCTACCGCGTGCCGCAGACGGTGGTGGCGTACACGACCGACGAGTCGACCCGCAACATGCTGGCGCTCACCTGGGGCGTGCAGACCACCGTCGTCCCGCACGTGAACACCACCGACGAGATGGTCGAGATCGTCAACCAGGAGATGCTGAAGCTCAGCGACTACGCCGAGGGCGACACCGTGATCATCACGGCCGGCTCCCCGCCCGGCGTCCCCGGCACCACCAACCTGGTGCGGGTCCACCACCTCGGCCACCGCGCGGTCTGACCGGCCGCCGGGCCGCCCGGAACACGGGAACGGCGGAGGGCACCTCCCCTTGCGGGGACGGCGCCCTCCGCCGTTTCCTCGTGCGGCTCCCGGAGGGGTCCTGTGCGGCCGCGCTCAGTCCGCGGTGTTGTACACGTGCATGCCGGGGACCTTCAGCGTGCCGCCGAACTGGCCGGCCTGCTTGACCGTGACGTTGGTGAAGAAGGCGGCCGGCACGTTGATCGGGGGCGGGGTGTCCGGGGTGAACTCGATCGGGATGAGCCCGAAGAGGTTGCCCTTGAGCGACTCGGTGTACATCGTCACCGTGCCGTTGCGGATCGTCGAGGTGCTGCCCTTGCGGGCGTCCACGTGCCCGACGGTGCCGTTCGGCCCCACGACCTCCTGCTGCAGGTCCTTGATGTCCACGCCGGTGGCGGTGAACTTCAGGACCTTCTTGACCTTCCCGCTCCAGGTCTTGACCTCGACGATGCCCTTGTAGTCGAGCCCGGTCAGGGTCAGCAGGCTGCTGCGCAGGACCCACGGGTCGTCGGGCAGCAGCGACTGCGTCTCCTGGTAGGCGGCGTCCGCCAGGGCCTGCGCGTCGTGGGTCGGGCACGGGAACGGGGTCTTGCCGTCCGCCGACACGGCCGGGGAGCTCTGCGAGGGGTCCGGGGTCTGCGTCGCCTTCCCGGTGGTCTCCGAGAGCTTCTCGACGGCCTCCGACACGGTCTTCTTCAGCGTGTCGGAGGTGTCCTCGGCCTTCGTCTTCACCGTGCCCGTGGAGGCGCTCGGCTTGGGAGCGGCCGAGGTCGCGCCCGGGGCGGGCGTCGAGGTCGCCGTGGCGGACCCCTCGCTCTTCTTGTTGAGCCCCAGCAGGTCGCCCAGGGCGTCACCGACGCCCAGCGGGTCCAGCGGGTTGTTCTGCTGGGCCGCCGAGGGCGAGGCCGACGGGGTGGGCGCCGTCGTCCCCGTGCCACCGGACGAACCGCCGCCGCTCTCGTCGCCCTTGCCGCCCTCGTCACCGGAACCGGCGGAACCCGAGGGGTCGCTCGACGGGCTCCCGGACGGATCCGCGGTCGGGGTCTTGGTGCCGCCGCTCGACGGGGTGGCGCTCGGCGTCGCGGACTCCACCGGCTCGTCGGGCTGCTCGACGCACTTCGTGCCCGAGAACGGGTTCTTCGGCAGTTCGTCGGCAGAGGCCAGCCTCGGCGTCAGTCCCATGCCCATCAGGACCGCCGTCGGCATCGCGGCCAGGGCTATCGCCTTGCCCGCGGGCATCTGCAGCTTGGTCAGCAGCGACTTCCTCGGCGCCGCGTGCCGCGGCCCCGTTCTCTCACGGGTGCCGCTGCCGGCGGCGACCCCGGAAGCGGGCTGGACCTCATCACCCCGCACTGTGCCTCCCGTTCGCGTCTACGGTCTCGGCGCCGTCCACCGGGTGCTGCGGGGCGGTCCCTGCCTGGCCGGCGGCCGGGTCGGCCGGGTACTCGCCGTAGGCCGCCGCGTAGGGGGAACCGGGCGGCGGCACGTAACCGGCGTCGCCGTCGTCGCCCTTGCCGCTGCCGGGCAGTTCCGCCGGGTCCGCGCCGCCGTCGGCGGGCGGTGCGCCCGGGGCCCACGAGACGGCGAGGGCGCCGCCGATGAGGCCCAGCAGGAAGCCCATCAGGAAGCCGCCGAAGTTGGAGACCACCAGCGACACCAGCGACAGCAGGATCGACGCGACGCCCGAGAAGACCCGCACCGCCGACTGGAACCACATGGTCAGGCCGAGTACGACCAACAGCACGCCGATGATCAGCGAACCGGACCCGGCCGTGGTGGCCATGGTCAGGCTCAGCGCGCCGAGCGAGAGATGGGCGTACGGGAAGTACGCGATGGGCAGTCCGGCCAGCAGTGTCAGCAGGCCCGCCCAGAACGGCCGCTGCCCGCGCCATACGCGGAAGCGGAACCGCCAATAGCCGAACCGGCCCCTCAGTCCGTGTGTCTCGGCGCTCATGGAAAACAGCTCCCTGGGACTGGCGTTTCTAGAAAGAGTCGGGGGTGAGGAAGGTGAGGGGCATCCCGTGCCCCCCACCCCCTCTGGTCAGGCTAGAAGCACTCGTACTTCGCGCCGGAGCCCATCTTCACCGACATGCTCAGCCCGCTGAGCTTGAAGGTGCCCGCGCTGGTCGCCCACGCGGTCTGCTGCACACCGGTGAGGTGAGCCTTCCGGGCCTCCTGGGCGAAGGAACCGGGGTCGGTCTTGTCACCGGTCTTGATGCCGGGGCCCTGCGTGGTGTCACCGGCGGCGACACCGATGTTGATGTCGGTGAACTCCGCATCGGCGTCGAGCTGGTCGAGGTCGATGTAGAGGTTCTTCGCCTCGACCTTCTTGCCGCCGTTGCCGGCGCCCAGCTTCAGCGTGACGTCGCCGATCGGCGTCGGCACGACCACGGACTGGCACAGACCGGTGATCGTGGCCGAGTCGAACGCGGAGACCGCGACCGGGATCGGCTTGCCGCCGTGCTGGACGTCGATGGCTCCGTACTGGACGAAGCCGTCACCCTGCAGGTCCTGGGCCTGGACCTTGAACTGCTGGCCCGAAACGCTGAACGAAGCGGCGAGCGCGCCCTGACCCAGGGCCACGCCTATCGCCGCGGTGGCCGCGACGCTGGGCACCATGACGACGGCGAACCGCTTCCATCTGGTACCGCCGCGGATGAGCGACTCCATGACTTTCCTCCTTCTCGGACGTACATCTCCGGCCGGAATCGTGGGGATTGCGGCGGGATGGGAGAAGTGCTACGTCCTCGGGAAGGAGAGCGCCGTATCGACGGCCGTCACGCGGGAAAGAGCGGACGACGCTGTCCGAAAAATCGGCGATCACCCCCGAGCGACAACCACACGGCCACGCTCTCGCGCAACCTGCTGGACAGGCCCCGCCGGACGGCAGAGACCCCCCTGTCCGCGGTCCGCGTCCGCTGCTGGCACAGCATCGGCGTCCCGGCCCGGTGGGGACCCGTTCGGCGATCGGACGGCTGGATGCCGACTGCTCGGCGACGGACCGGGCTTGGCCGATCGTGGTCCATTCGGCGCCGCTGCACAAGGGGCGTCGTTACTAGCGGGTAACGGTGCGATAACCCAGGAGATATGGTCTAGACCATAACCGCTACGCTGCGTAGTTGCGATGGGGGTGTGAAAATCACCCATCGTGTGATGGATCCGGACAGAGTCCTGTCACTCTCTTACCGGAAGTAACAGCGGCCGCGCTTCATCAAGATTTGGTAAAGCGCGGCCGGTCCTGATCGAGGCTCGAAATGGCTTTCGAGGCACGGCCACCTTACGTGATCAGGTCAGAACAGCACCCGTGCCAGCGCCGCACGCGCGGCCGTCACCCGGGGGTCGTCGGACCCGATCACCTCGAACAGCTCCAGCAGCCGCAGCCGCACGGTGTCGCGGTCCTCGCCCGCGGTGCGCCGCACGGTGTCCACCAGCCGGCCGAAGGCGTCCTCGACATGGCCGCCGACCAGGTCCAGGTCGGCCACGGCGACCTGCGCCGCCACGTCCGCCGGGGCGTCCGCCGCGGCCTTGCGGGCGGCCTGCGCGTCGACGCCCTGCACCCGCTGCAGCAACTCGGCCTGCGCCAGGCCCAGCTTCGCCTCGGTGTTGGCCGGCTCGTCCGAGAGCACGTTGCGGTACGCCTGGATCGCGCCACCGAGGTCGCCCTGGTCCAGCGCGTCGTGCGCCGCCGACAGCGCGAGCTCCTGCGGGGTGGGCGGCCGCTCCTCGGCGACCGGCGCCTCGACGCCGCCCTCGGCCGGTACGCCCGTGATGCCGAAGCGCTGCTCGGCCACGGCGACCAGCTGGTCCAGCACCTCGCGGATCTGGTCCTCGGGTGCGGCGCCCTGGAAGAGCGGCATGGCCTGGCCGGCCAGCACCGCGAACACCGCGGGGATGCCCTGCACGCCGAACTGCTGCACCAGCAGCTGGTTCGCGTACACGTCGATCTTCGCGACGACGATCCGGCCCGCGTAGGCGCCGGCGAGGTACTCCAGCGTGTCCTGCAACTGCACACTCGCGTCCGCGCGGTCGGTCCAGAAGTGGACGACGACCGGGACCTCGGTGGAGCGCTGCAGGACATCGCTCTCGAAGGTGGCCTCGGTGACCTCGGTCACCAGGGCGGGGGCGGCGGGCTCTCCCCCGTTGCGGGCGGCTTCCGCGCGGGCCTGCTCGGCCTTCGCCTTGGCCTCTCCGGCCGCCTTCACCGCGGCGAGGTCGACCACGCCGCTCATGGACATGTTCCGTGGCTGCATGAGACCAATCCTCCCCCCTCGTCGCGGTTCCCGGGGAATCGCCCCCCGAAAGCGCCACCTGCGGCGCGCGACGGTGACGCGCTGTCCGGCGCGAGGTCCACTCCCGCGCGGCGGCCGCCACCCTTTCGATACGACCCGTAGCGTAACTGTACGGCCGCACCATACGCAACGGGGATAGGGTTCCCAGCCATGTGCGCGCGTGAAACAGGCAGAAGGACCGGACGCCCTCGCAGTGCGGAGGCCGACCGGGCGATCCTGGACGCCGCGCGGCAGGCCCTGGTCGAGCTCGGCTGGGGCAAGCTCACCATGGGCGACGTCGCGGCCCGCGCGCGCGTCGCCAAGACCACCCTCTACCGGCGCTGGGCGAACAAGAACGAGCTCGCCGTGGACGCGGTCGCCGCGCTCT
Organism: Streptomyces sp. PA03-5A; assembly: GCF_033792725.1. Classification (NCBI taxonomy): domain Bacteria; kingdom Bacillati; phylum Actinomycetota; class Actinomycetes; order Kitasatosporales; family Streptomycetaceae; genus Streptomyces; species Streptomyces sp. PA03-5A. The sequence goes on from NZ_JARAVL010000012.1 coordinate 29,470, forward strand.
TCGACGAGCTCGAACTGCCCGACCGCGGCAGCCTGCGGGCCGACGTGGAGGGCGTGGTCCTGCAGTTCGCGGCCCTGCTGGAGCAGCCCGCCACCAAGACCGCGCTCATGGCGGTGGTCGCCGAGGCCACCCACGACGAGGCACTGCGGCAGCGGATCCGGGAGGCGATCGTCGACCGGCAGAAGCGCCTGGTCATCGAGGGCCGCCGGCGCGCCCAGGAGCGCGGGGAGATCCCGCCGGACGACGGCGACCCCGCGCCGCAGATCGACCTGATCTTCGACGTGATCGCGGGCGCCGTGGTGCACCGCGCGCTCGTCAGCTGCGAACCGGTGGACGCCGACTGGGCGGCCCGCTTCACCACCGTCCTGCTGGGCGGGCTCGCGGCGGCGTCAACGTCCTAGCCGTCGCCGGGAGTTCGGCTTCCCTTTGCTCGAAGGAGCCGCGGCACCTCTTGCCCGCATGGCATGTCATCGTCATGATTACCGGCGGGTCATCTACTCGCATAGACAACCCGGCGGCCAGGCATTGGCCGTTGCTCGGCGTTCCCTCGTTCCACCCTGTCAGCGCGCCCATTGATCGCTCGCCCCCAGGAGGATCGATCCACGTGAGACACCCTCACCCCGCTCGGCGCGGCGTCGTCGCCACCGTCGCCGCCTCGCTGATCGCCCTGACGGCCGCACAGAGCGCCACCGCGCTCCCCGCGTCCGCCACCCCGCGTGCCCACGCCCCGTCGTCCGCCGTCACCGTGGCGGAGGAACAGGCGGCGCGCGCCATCGCCGGCTCCCTCTCCGACGCCTCATGGCGCGCCCGCGTCCGCCACGCGGCGCTGACCTCGGACGAGGTGGCCGTCACCGAGCTCGCCGGCCCGCAGCTGCGGCCCGCGCTCGCCGACGCCGACCGGCGGATCGCCGCCGCCAAGGGCCTCGGCGCGGACGTCGGTTCCCTGCTGCGGCTGCGGCTCGGGGACGACTCGATGCGCGGGGCGCTGGCCTCCGGCGTCACCCCGTGGGTGGCCGCGGCCAGTTCCGACGAGGACGTCCGCACCGTCACCGCCTACGACAGCCGGGGCCGGGCCCACCGCCTCGACGCCCGCAGCGCTCCCACCCACCCGGTGTACGTCGTCGACATCGACGGCTCCAAGGCACTGGCCGCGGGTCTGGACGTCCTCCAGTCGGAGCTGGGCCGCCAGGGTCTGACCTCGTCCGCCCGGCGCCCCGCGGCGCCGTCCTCCGCCTCGGCGGCCGCGGCCGGCTTCTGGACCACGCGCATCACCCAGGTCCGGCTCTCCGACGACGAGGAGCCGTGGGTCAAGGGCGACGCCGAGATCTACACCCTCGTCACGGGATTCGGCCAGGACGGCCTCGTGCGGGTCGACCCCGTCGACATGCCGTACCTGGACAACGACGGGACGACGTACAGCCCGAACCAGATCCTGGTCAACTGGTCGCTGTACAAGTACAACCTCGCCGACGCCGTGATGATGGAGGACGACGGCAGCACCAACTACCGCGACCTGGCCAAGGCCATTGCGGGAATCCTGCTGACCATCGCCGACCAGGGCACCTACATCCCGCTGGTGAACGCGGTCCTGGACGCCATCCCGGACGACTGGTGGACGGACGACCCGGACTACGTCGACTCCTGGTACACGCTGGCGCAGAGCGACAACGGCACCCGCTACGGCGCCCGCGGCAACGGCTGGATGACCCTCCAGCCGTACTTCGTCGAGCAGTTCTGAGCAGCGTGCCCGCCGCCCCCGGGCTTTTGGGGGCGGCGGGCACGGCAGCGGGGCCCGGCGGGAACACGCGCTGTTCCCGCCGGGCCCCGCGCGGTTCGTCAGAAGCGCGCGGGCTCCGTGTAGCTGCCCCACTCGTCGCGCAGGGCCCCGCAGATCTCGCCCAGGGTGGCCTCGGCCCGCACCGCGTCCAGCATCGGCCCGATCATGTTGCTGCCGTCCCGGGCGGCGGTCAGCATCGCCTCCAGCGCCTTGCGGACGGCCGCGTCGTCCCGCTCGCCCTTGCGGCCGGCGAGCACGCGGACCTGCTCCCGCTCGACCTCGTGGCTGACCCGCAGGATCTCCAGGTCGCCCGTCACGGAGCCGGTGTGGCAGTTGACGCCGACGACCTTCTTGTCGCCCTTCTCCAGGGCGCGCTGGTACTCGAAGGCGGCCTCGGCGATCCGGCCGGTGAAGTAGCCGTCCTCGATGCCGCGCAGGATGCCCGAGGTGATCGGGCCCACCGCGTGCCTGCCGTCCGGCACGGCGCGGGCGCCGAGCTCCTTGATCTTGTCGAAGATCTTCTCCGCGTCCGCCTCGATGCGGTCGGTCAGCGCCTCGACGTACCAGGAACCGCCCAGCGGGTCGGCCACGTTGGCGACGCCGGTCTCCTCCATCAGCACCTGCTGCGTGCGCAGCGCGATCTCCGCCGCCTGGGCGCTGGGCAGCGCCAGCGTCTCGTCCAGGGCGTTGGTGTGCAGCGAGTTGGTGCCGCCGAGGACCGCGGCCAGGGCCTCGACGGCGGTACGCACGACGTTGTTGTACGGCTGCTGGGCGGTCAGCGAGACGCCGGCCGTCTGGGTGTGGAAGCGCAGCCACTGCGCCTTGTCGGTCTTCGCGCCGTACACGTCGCGCATCCAGCGGGCCCAGATCCGGCGCGCGGCGCGGAACTTGGCGATCTCCTCGAAGAAGTCCAGGTGGGCGTCGAAGAAGAAGGACAGGCCCGGCGCGAAGGTGTCGACGTCCAGACCGCGCGACAGGCCCAGCTCCACGTAGCCGAAGCCGTCGGCGAGGGTGTAGGCGAGCTCCTGCGCGGCCGTGGAACCGGCCTCGCGGATGTGGTAGCCGGAGACCGACAGCGGCTTGTACGCGGGGATGCCCGCCGCGCAGTGCTCCATCAGGTCGCCGATCAGGCGCAGGTGCGGCTCGGGGGCGAAGAGCCACTCCTTCTGCGCGATGTACTCCTTGAAGATGTCGGTCTGCAGGGTGCCGTTGAGCACGGCGGGGTCGACGCCCTGGCGCTCGGCGGCCACCAGGTACATGCAGAAGACCGGCACCGCGGGACCGGAGATCGTCATGGAGGTGGTGACGTCGCCGAGCGGGATGTCCTTGAAGAGGACCTCCATGTCGGCGGCGGAGTCGATGGCGACACCGCAGTGGCCGACCTCACCCAGCGAGCGGGGGTCGTCGGAGTCGCGTCCCATGAGGGTGGGCATGTCGAACGCGACGGACAGGCCGCCACCACCCGCCTCGAGGATCATCTTGTAGCGCTCGTTGGTCTGCTCGGCGTTGCCGAAACCGGCGAACTGGCGGATCGTCCACGTACGGCCCCGGTAACCCGTCGCGTGCAGACCGCGCGTGAAGGGGTACTCACCGGGCCAGCCGATCCGCTCGAAGCCGGGCACCTCGGCACCCGCGGGCGGGCCGTACACGGGCTCGACCGGGTCGCCGGAGAGGGTGGTGAAGTCGGCCTCGCGCTTGCGCGCGGTGTCGTAGCGCGCCTGCCAGCGGCTGCGCCCCTCCTCGATGGCTGCAGCGTCCATGCCGTGTCTCCGCCTCTCTCGCCTTCCGGGCCGGTCCCCGTACCACGAGGATGACCCCTACAAGGCGAAAATACTAGGACGTCCTAGTACCTGTCGACGGCGGAACCCCCCGTCCGTCGAACGAGGGGAGGAAACCGCAGGTCAGGCCGGTCTCAGACCTTGACGGGTTCACCCGCGGGGGCCACCAGCGGGGTGACCTCGCGGCTCACCTTGCGCTCGACGAAGAACGCGGCGGTGGGGATCGTCCCGGCCAGCAGCACCCACGCCAGCTTGCCGAGCGGCCACTTCGCCTTGGAGCCCAGGTCGAAGGCGAAGACCAGGTACAGGACGTACAGCCAGCCGTGGGCGATGCTGACGACCTTGGTGAAGCCCGCGGCGCCGTCGACCTCCAGCACGTACTTGGCGATCACGCCGATGGTCAGCAGCACCAGCAGCACGCCCGTCACGTAGGCGAGCACGCGGTACCGGGTCAGAACACTCTGCTTCATGCGGACGAGCGTAACCGGTGCGATTCCGGCGCTTCCCCCGGCCCCGGCCGTGGCGCGCGTCACTCCTCGAAGTCCCCCGCCGCTATGCGCAGCGGCCGCAGCAGGTCGAAGATCTCCGCGCACTGCTCGTCGTCGTACGCGCCGAGCCCGAACTTCATCCCCATGAGGTCCTCGGTGGCGGCCTCGCACACCTCGCGGCCCTTGACGGTGATGGAGGCGAGCGTGCCGCGCCCGTCGTTGGGGTTGGGCCGCTTGGCGACGAAGCCGGCGGCGACCAGCCGGTCGACGGTGTTGGTGACCGAGGTGGGGTGCACCATGAGGCGTTCGCCGATCTTGGACATCGGCAGCTCGCCCTCCTTGCTGAAGGCCAGCAGCACCAGGGCCTCGTAGCGCGCGAAGGTCAGCCCGTAGGGCTTGACGACGGAGTCGACCTGGGAGAGCAGGATCTGCTGGGCGCGCATGATCGACGTGATCGCGACCATCGAGGGCACGCGCCCCCAGCGCCGGGTCCAGATGTCGTCCGCACGGGCGATGGGGTCGAAGGGCAGGCTCAGCGGCTTGGGCACAGGCCCGAGCCTACCCGTCGGTCACATGCTGGGCAGCCGCGTCTCGCGGGGCGGGACGCCGCGCCTCACCGGCGCCACGGTGCGCGTGATCATACGCCGGGCTCCCGTCACACGTATTACCGCGGTGTTTCAGCCACCCGGGCCGCGGATCGTGACCGGAAAGTCGCCCTCCCCGGGGAGGGTTTCCCCTACTCGTGGGACGGAGTTGTCACCCTTTGGGCCGGGAGATGGCCGCATGGGCCGGGGCCACCGTCGCACGAACCGGCCAATGCATGAAGTGCACCTGTCATTAACCCGTCGTTCGGTGCGAGGCTCCTTGCCGCGCGGAACACCGCGCGTCCCCCACACCGCTCCGGGCGCCCACCTGCCCGGAGTCCTCGCCCGTCGCCCCCACGCGACGGGACCCAAGGAGTCACATTGCGCAAGAAGCTGGCATTCGGCACCCTTGCCGCCGCCTCGGCGCTCCTGGCCGGCGGTCTCCAGTCCTTCGCCGCGAACGCCCAGAGCGCCCCCACCGCTCCGGCCCTCGCCGCCGCCCACGCGCAGGCCCTGTCCGACGCCCGCGGCAAGGCCGCCGGCCTCGCCGGGAGCCTCGGGCTCGGCGACCGCGAGCAGCTGACCGTCAGGGACGTCGTCGTCGACCCCGACGGCACCCGTCACCTGCGCTACGACCGCACCTACGCCGGCCTGGAGGTGCTCGGCGGCGACCTGGTGGTGCACCAGGACAAGAGCGGCGCCACCCGGTCCGTCTCGCGCGCGGTCACCGCGAGGATCGCGCCCGCCACGCTCACGCCCTCCGTCACGGCCGCGGCCGCCGAGGAGAAGGCCGCGGCGATGGTCAAGGGCCTGCTGAAGACCCCGCTGGTCAAGGGCGAGGAGCCGCTGAAGGCGGTCGGGCAGGCCGCGGCCCCCGAGAAGGTCGTCTGGGCCGTCAGCGGCACGCCCCGCCTGGCGTACCGGACCGTGGTCCACGGCACCCAGGCCGACGGCACCCCCAGCGCGCTGAACGTCATCACCGACGCCGCCACCGGCGCCGTGATCCAGGCCTACGAGGGCATCCAGACCGGCAGCGGCACCGGCGTCCACGTGGGCTCGGTCCCGCTGACCACCACGAAGTCCGGCAGCACCTACACCCTCAAGGACGCGAGCCGCGGCGGCATCTACACCACGGACCTGAACAACCGCACCAGCGGGACGGGGACGACCTTCTCCGACACCGACGACGTCTGGGGCAACGGCTCCGCCTCCAACCGCCAGTCGGCGGCCGTGGACGCGCAGTTCGGCGCGGCGGCGACGTGGGACTTCTACAAGAACACCTTCAGCCGCTCCGGCATCCGCAACGACGGCAAGGGCTCCCTGTCGCGCGCCCACTACGGCAGCAACTACGTCAACGCCTTCTGGGACGACAGCTGCTTCTGCATGACCTACGGCGACGGCTCGGGCAACACCCACCCGCTGACCGCACTCGACGTCGCGGGCCACGAGATATCCCACGGCGTCACCAGCGCCACGGCCGGCCTGACCTACTCCGGCGAGTCCGGCGGCCTCAACGAGGCCACCTCCGACATCTTCGGCACCATGGTCGAGTTCTACGCCAACCTGGCCTCCGACACCCCCGACTACCTCATCGGCGAGAAGATCGACATCAACGGCGACGGCAGCCCGCTGCGGTACATGGACAAGCCGTCCAAGGACGGCGCCTCCGCCGACTACTGGTCGTCCTCGGTGAAGAACCTCGACGTCCACTACTCGTCGGGCGTGGCCAACCACTTCTTCTACCTGCTCTCGGAGGGCAGCGGCGCCAAGACCGTCAACGGCGTCAGCTACAACAGCCCGACGAAGAACGGCTCCACCGTCACCGGCATCGGCCGCGCCAAGGCCGCCGCCATCTGGTACCGCGCGCTGACGGTGTACTTCACCTCGTCCACCAACTACACCAAGGCCCGCACCGCGACCCTGAACGCGGCCAAGGACCTGTACGGCAGCGGCTCCGCCGAGTACAACGCGGTCGCCGCCGCGTGGACCGGGGTCAACGTCACCTGACCCGGGGCCGGTTGACCCGACCGGCACCCCCATCACCCGTGGTGCCGCGGACCGCCCCATACGGTCCGCGGCACCACGAGCACGCGTACCCGCCCCGGCCCCCTCACACCCCGCCGACGGCAGTCCCCCGCACCCGCGCCAGCAC